>DASZQE010000336.1:0-3981 GCA_035550175.1 Phycisphaerales bacterium
CGTCACGCACGACCTTGCATACCGATCCCATACCGACTTTTCGATCTCGCAGGATCGGCGTACACTGTGGGGCTTGACCGGAGGCGATATAGCTCAGTTGGTTAGAGCGAGGCATTCATAAAGCCTAGGTCGGTGGTTCGAGTCCACCTATCGCCATTTCTGAGGGTGTTTTCGAGGGTCTATCGGGGCCAGAACGGTCGATCGTTGTGCGCAAACGTTCTGCACGTCCGTCACATACGGCGTGCAAGAGTTCCGTGCGCAACAGGTGGGAGCATGATGATGCGTGCGCTGAAGTGTGTTATCGCGATCCTTCTGTCCCTCGCCATTGTTCGTGAATGTTGCGCTTGGGGTCCGGAAGGGCACCGCATCGCAGGAGTCATCGCCGAGAAATTCCTCACGCCCAAGACCAAGGCTGCAATTCAGGAAATCCTTGGAAACGATGGTCTCGCCAAGGCCAGCACCTGGGCCGATGAAATCCGCGATGACAACTCCTACAAATGGGCCAGCCCGCTCCACTACATCAACGTGCCCCGCGATGCAAAATCCGTGGACATGGAACGTGACTGTCACGAAGGCAAATGCGTCCTCGGAGCTATTCAGCAGTACACGCTCGAACTTTCCGGCCAGTCACACCAGCCCGTCAACAAGCCCGAAGCTCTCAAGTTCCTCATTCACTTCGTGCAGGATGTTCATCAGCCTTTGCACGTCAGCTACCGCGATGACAAGGGCGGCAACGATGTCCATGTCATCTACGGCAGTAAATCCACCAACCTGCATCACGTCTGGGATACCGACCTCATCGATCAGTGGATTGGCCGCGAGGACTGGATGGCGAAATCACGTGCGCTCGCTGACAGCATCACTCCTGCACAGGCAAAAAAATGGGCCGCACAACGTGATCCCGTGGAATGGGCGAACGAATCGCTTGCAATCACGCGGAATCTCTACGCAACCATGCCCGCAAACAACATTCGCTTCGACAAGCCTTACTTCGATCAGAATATTCCCATCGTCGAAGAACGCCTCGAAGCCGCCGGCGTCCGTCTCGCCGTGCTTCTCAATCACATTTTCGATCCTGCCGGACCCGCACTGCAGGGAGTTGATGGCGTGTCCGCGGAAGCTCCCGCCACCGCTCCTGCAACCGAACCTGCCTCTCAACCCGCAACCGTGGAGAACACGCCGGCTGACGGCGATGCCACAGCCTTCGTCCAGATTATCGAAGGAAAGCCCTGTGGAAACGCTGGTGGTAAGGAAATATCGCTCGTCAACTCTCACGCATCACGGACGATCCGTGTCGTGGTCCAGAAGCAATGGACTGACAATGGCAAGGATATGACCGCCAAGACAACAATCGTGGTTCGTCCCGGTGCCGGAACCAGCCGTCAACTCGGTTGCAGCGCTACAAAACTCCACACCGGCGAGGTGCGAACGTTTACATGGTCGATCCTCTCCGCAGAATGGACCCAGCCCGAACATTGATCACGGCATCATCGTGCGTCTGCGACCTGGATACGCCAGCGCGCCCAGCGCCAGCATGATTCCTGCTCCCGGAGCCGGGGCCATCGACAATTGCACGTTATCCAGGCTGAGATCCCACACGCCGAGATTGGGATACGCAAACCCTGGCGTTCCCAGTGCGATCCCCACGTCTTCGATATGCGTCATCAACGCATGCCAGTCAGCGTCTGTGCCCGCATCGCCGTTCCCTTCAAACACCACCCAGCCGGTGGGGATCGTGGACGATGCCGCATCCACGTCATATGAAAAGTGTGTCCACCCTGTCGGAAAATTCGAAATGTCCGTGCCGACATACCACGCTTCAATGCCTTGGCTGAGGTCTCCGGTGCCGAGCGTTGTTGAAAGATGAAGCGTCATGTTCCGGTCCGGCACTTCAATGCCGCCCGTGATGATCATGTCAAAAGAAAATCCCGTCACGCTTTCCCCCGCGTAATCACCGACAAACGGATTGTTCGCCGGATTGTTGATGTGCCATGTGGGCACAGCGGTTGAAACATGTTGCTCAAGATACGCCCCCGGGTTTCCGCCTGACTGCACAAACATTGGCGGGAAATTTGGATTGGTTGTCAGCAGCCACGTCCCAAGGTTCGTGCTGTTGTCAAAATCGTCGATGACATCAGCCGACACTCCGGAAGTGATGCTCCAGGCGCCCAAAACACACAGCAACACACGAGTAGCATGCATGGTTCATTGTCCTCTTCTTCAATCCCACAATTCGCGCTAGCAATCCGTTCAATATGCCTTCGATTCATGTTGATGGCCACAACGCATTCTTTAAATAAAGCTCCAACGAGCTGAAACTATGCCCAAATCGATTGGAAAATCTTGCGAATGGTCACTGATTGCCGGGAATGTGAACAGCGTCGGCCATCACGTATGACAACCGACGCGATTCGTCTCATGCACTCCAAGGTGGCGATGTCAATCGTTCCGATCCTCGTGACGCTCTCTCGCTTGTTCGCGCGCAGCCCGTGCCTCGTCTCTGGCTTCACCGAATGATTTCTGCACCTTTCCCCCGGCTTTTTCCAATTTGCCCTTGGCTTGTAGCGATGTGTCCCCTGTGATTTTTCCTGCAGCATCCTTCATTGTTCCTTTGAACTCCTTTGCGGCGCCTTGTATTCGGTTCTTGTCCATGGTGTGCATCCTTTCGTAGTGAGTGGTGTTCTGGAGAAATGCTCTTTCGTTTCCGACAAATCCCTTATGGATTCGTGTTCGTGGGATTGTGTATTTCAAGTTGGTTATCCACGGATCGCACGCCGGGAACGCCTTTGGCGTCCCGTTCAGCGGATTCACGTTCACCCTGTGAATACACATCGCCACGAATCGTGACCAATCCGTTTCGTGTGGTGACAGTGAATCCATCAGCGACTGTTGCCAGCGATTTGTCAGCCATCAGTGCGTCGTGAACCGCTTGCGTAATCTGGTCGTCTGTTTGATTCAGGACTTGACCAGGCTGCAATTCAGAAATGTCGCTTTGGTTCGTATTTGCCGATGTGCTTGGCATCATGGAATGGGTCGTCGATGGCTCGAGAGTCGTATGCGTCTCTTTTTGATATGGTCCGTTGGATGAACTGCCCACAGCCCCCTCATCAGTTCGTTCACAGGCAGAAAGCCCCGTGTACAAAATGGCTATCACCAAGGCTGAGCAGATCTGATCGATTCGCATAGTTGGTCCTTCCTGATAAGACTTGATTCCACCCAACTGCTGTCATCATGGATCCCGAGGATGCAAATACTGTGAAATGCACAGGATTAACAATTCATGGCCTGCATATGTCGGTGCAAGTCCGTTGCCCCATTCCGTCGAATGCCTGCCAACCATGAACAACGACACTCAATACAAACTCATGACAGCATCTTCACACGCAGACGATGTTGTTCGGATGATGAACCACTTGTACGACGATGATCCGTCCGGCTCAGTGGATCGCACACGCTTTCGTCAGACAATCGACCTCATCCTCTCGAATCCCGATCATGGAAATATTGTGTTGTTCATGCGTGCTGACATGCTGTGCGGATATGCCCTTGTGATTCCATACCTGAGTAATGAGTGGGGCGGAACAATCGCCTTTATCGATGAGCTTTTTGTTGAACCTGATTTCCGAGGGCAAGGAATCGGTTCGGGTTTTATCGAGTATCTGCGGAAAGTTCGCCCCTTCAGTGCAGTGGCCATCTTTCTTGAAGTCTCCCGGCAGAATATGCGGGCACGAAAGCTATACGACTCCCTCGGCTTTCAAGAGCGCTCCCATCAATTGCTGACGCTTCGAATCGGCGTGTGAGTCATGTCGAACGCGGATGAATGCGCCCGCAGCTCAGTGCCCCAATGCCTGTTCAGAATTCGCTATGATTGAGCGATGGAGACTGATGACAAGCCGGCGATCGTGGTTGCTGAACCGCGCCGCTTCATCACCAATGCACACAAGCACTATTTGCGGGCGGCCGTCATTGGCACATTGGTCG
>DASZQE010000337.1:0-4338 GCA_035550175.1 Phycisphaerales bacterium
TGATTTCGCTGTTGGCGTGATGCTCCGCCATCTTGAGCATGCCTTCGCGGTACGCCTGCGGCATCCAGTCATCGGCTTCGAGGAGATCGCCACGGGCCATCTTGGCTTCAAACTCGGCGAGCTTGGCGGGGTCTTCATGGATGCAGTGGTCGATGTGCATGCCGACGTTTGATGAACCGGACATAGGCGATTCCTTTCGTGAGAACTCTATCAGCCGACTTCGCGCATGGGCCGGATGCTTGGGGGAGGCAGAGGGCGACCTTCTCGCTGGAAATGTTCAACAACATCATCAACCGTGTCACAAAGCTCTTTGTAGAGCCTGATCGGATCACCGCCGTGGATGCCCGTAATGAGGTCTGGGCACTTGCCGAGATATGTGCCGTCTTCCTGGCTCCATTCAATCCATTTGTGATAGTGATCAGTTTCCTTCATTCACAACCTCGATTGCCTGCTTGACGTGTTTTTCCTGGTATGGCTTGGCATCATCGCCGAGATTTCTGCTCAGCGTGACGGCTCCACTGAAGCGATTGTGTGTGAACTTGCGGTGCGAACCTTTCCCGCCACGGATTTCCTGAAACCCGGCCTGTTCCAGATCGCGAACAAGCTCTCTTATTTTTCTCGGCATGGAGGCATGATATCAAGGCAAAAGATGTACTTTTTGAGTCAGGTTCTGCTCACCACAGTCGCCAAGCCCTGGCCGACGCCAATGCAGGCGGTGGCGAGGCCGGTGGAAGCGTTGGTGCGGATCAGTTCGTGAATGAGGCTGACAACGAGGCGTGCGCCGGAGCAGCCGAGGGGGTGGCCGATGGCGATCGCGCCGCCTTTGGGGTTGATCTTCGACATGTCCATATCGAGCAACTGAACGCAGGCGAGGCATTGGGCTGCGAAGGCTTCGTTCATTTCGATGATGTCAATGTTTGCGAGCGACATGCCGGCGCGGGTGAGGGCCTTTTGTGTGGCGAAGACGGGGCCGACGCCCATTTCTGCGGGGTCGACGCCTGCGCTGGCGGAAGCGCCGATGTAGCCGAGGATTTGCAGGCCGAGTGACTTCGCGCGGGATTCCTCGACGAGGACGAGCGCGGCTGCGCCATCGTTGATGCCGGAGGAGTTGCCGGCGGTGACGGTACCCTTGTCATCCTTTGCGAATGCGGGCTTGAGCTTGGCAAGTTTTTCGATGGTGGTGTCGGGGCGGGGATGCTCATCGGTGGTGAAGGAAGTGGGGGAGTCGCCACGCTTTGCGGGCGGGATGGGGACGGGAATGATCTCGTTGTTGAAGAGGCCGAGTTCGGAGGCTGCGGCCCATTTCTGCTGCGACCAGAGTGCGAAGCGGTCCTGGGCATCGCGCGAGATGTTGTACTTGCGGGCGACGTTCTCGGCGGTTTCGCCCATGCTGAAGGGGTAGTGGAGTTTGGCAAGGGCGGGGTTGGTGAAACGCCAGCCGATGGTGGTGTCGAACATGACGGGCGGCGTACGGTCCCATGAATCTGACGCCTTCATCGACACGAAGGGGGCGCGGGTCATGGATTCGACTCCGCCTGCGATCATGATCTCGCCGTGGCCGGCTTCGATCAATCTTGCTGCGATGTTGACGGCTTCGAGGCCCGAAGCGCAGAGGCGGTTGACGGTGGCGCCGGG
Organism: Phycisphaerales bacterium; assembly: GCA_035550175.1. Classification (GTDB taxonomy): domain Bacteria; phylum Planctomycetota; class Phycisphaerae; order Phycisphaerales; family SM1A02; genus DASZQE01. The sequence goes on from DASZQE010000337.1 coordinate 1,636, forward strand.
GACGGAGACGGGAAGACCTGCGAGCAGGCCTGCCATGCGCGCGATGTTGCGGTTGTCTTCGCCTGCCTGGTTGGCTGCGCCGAAGTAGATGTCATCGATGGATTGGGGATCGATTTTGGCGCGGGCAATGACTTCGCGGATGACGAGGGCTGCGAGATCATCGGGGCGAATGTCTTTGAGCGCGCCGGCGTAGCGGGCGACGGGAGTGCGAATGGCGGCGACAATGGCGGCGCGTTTCATGGCTTTTAGTATAGGGAGTACGCCGCCTGCGCAAGCGCGTTCAGCCTTCGACGACGCGGTCTTCCCACGGTTGGCCGGAGGGAAGAAGCACGAGTCGGCATTTCTCGCATTCCATTGCGCCGCGGTGTTCCTGTTCATTTCCAACGCCAACGAGCAGGTCGCCTCCGCACCACGGACAACGGTGCTTGCGAAGCGAGCTGCGGCCGAGCGTATCGCGGCTCCAGGTCAGCACAGTCCAGCCGGGCACAGCGAAGACCAGGCTGAGCATGCAGACGAGCAGTAGGCCGAGCGTGATCTGCGGGAAGACGAAGAGGAAGGCGAGGCCGATGAAGAACGCAGCCACGTAACTGAGCACCAGCACGGGCAGGTAGTAGCGGGAGATGCTCAGGACAAAACGATAGAGCATGACAGAAGGGTAGTCGGCATGAAGCGAAATGTCTCTGCCAATTTGGGATCAAATGATCAACGGCAGACTGTTCAGGCCTGTTCGTGCGGCGATTGATTGCAGTTGTCCACCGGCACTTCTTCAGTCAAGCTCTGAGGTATCATCATCGTTCCAGATGGGTGTGCGGCTGTTCCATCGGAGTCGGGAATACAGACGGCCGCGATTTGGTGAAGGAGTGCGACTGTGTTCAAACTTTCACACGCGCGTGCGGCGGGATTGCTACTGGTGCCGGTGCTTGGTCTTGTCGCTTGTGAAGCGGGCGAGGGACCGGATTTCATTTCTGAAAACAACGGCCAGACAACCACGACCACAGATAACACGCAATTGACAGAACAGATGTTCCTGGGAAAGTGGGATCTGGACGGCGAGCGCACGAACGCGGCGAACGGAAGCCCCGGTGTGGACGCAATTCCTTCGGACATTGCGAAGGACATCTTCGGCAACGGGTGGCGGTTCAAGACGGGCGGCGTGGTGGAAACGGATCAGGCAGTCGGTTGGACAACTGGATCGTGGAAACTTGAGGGCAAGAACACGCTGGCTGTGCAAGAAAAGGGTGAAATGGAGCCGAAGAAATTCTCCGCACAGTTCATCAACGGATTCATGTATCTGAAGAATGCGAACGGCAAGACGTATGTCTATGAGAAGGACAAATACTTCGGGCTGTGAGACTTCGGCAAATCGGTGAATGAAAAACCTCAGGACCACTCCTGAGGTTTTTTGTTGCGCGGCATTGTCGAGGCTTTGAAAGCTCAATGCTCATCGGCAGGCTCGGATGAGGCCGGAGCTTCTTCCAGATTTCTCTTGAAGAAGCTGATGGTTTCCTCCCACGCGGCCTGCGCGGCTTCGTGATTCTTGCCGTCACGTGCGACAGGATCGGATTGGCGAAGGAAGCCGTGGCCTGCGCCATCGAAGATGCGCACGATGTATTTCTTGCTCTTTGCCGCCATGACGGACTTGGTGTTTTCGACGGTGGAAGTAATGCGCGAGTCATCTCCGCCGTACAGGCCAAGCACGGGACAATTGATGTTGGCGATCGCCGCGACGTCGATCGTGCCGTCGGGTTTGGAAGGCGGCGTGCCGTAGTAGACAGCCGCAGCACTGAGTTTTTTCTGGTGAGTGGCGTACATGAAGCTGGTGCCGCCGCCCCAGCAGAAACCGATGCACGCGCACTTGCCGCTGGCGGATGGGAATTTGAGCGCATATTCGAGCGCGGCATCAAGACGGTCAGCGGCTTCGGCAGGCGAAAGTTTGCGGATCACGTCGGTCGCCTTGTCGCCAAGCGCTTCGGTTCCGCCGCCATTCGGCGCCATGCCGCTGAGCAGGTCGGGCGCGACCGCAATGAAGCCTTCAGCGGCAAGTTGATCGGCGACGGCGCGAACCCAATCCGTCATGCCGAAGATTTCATGAATCACCAGCACGACCGGCGCGTTGTCTTTTCGTTCGGGGTAGACCACGTAGGTATGCAGCGGATGCGCTGCGGGCTTGCCATCCACTGCAGGCAGGTCGATATCCATCCACTCGCCGTGGCGAGGCGATTTGGCGATGGTGGCTTCTGCGTGTTCCGCATCGGGGGGGAGCGCGACGGCAGGTTTGTCGGGGGTGTTGTCGTCGTCCTGCGGTTGTGCGAGGGATGTCAACGAGAGCGTCAGACATGAAATGAACAGAGATGCAGCGATGAAATCTCTGGTGCCGGTCATGGTGGGATGTCCTCTCCTTCAATGTGGCGGATGCGGACGGGGCGTGCGCGATGAAATTCAGGATTTCGATCGTCCTGTGTATGCGGTTGAACGGTCAACGAAGCAGATTTTATTTCCCCACGGATCGGTCATGTAGAAGCTGCGCTCGCCCCAGGGTCGTTTGGACGGCTTGCCTGCGGGAGTGCCATGAATGTCGCCGGGCAGGAATTCCGCGCCGGCCTTGGCGCAGGCGGCATGCGTGGCGTCGAGATCATCAACTGCGAAGTAGAGCCATTCGCTGAGCGGTTGGGCCTTGTAGCTGTCGCCATCTGCGTTGGGGTC
>DASZQE010000338.1:0-2551 GCA_035550175.1 Phycisphaerales bacterium
ATTGCAGGCACGGGCGGAGGAAATGTGGACATGACGCCCGATCGTGATTTCAAAAAGATGCTGAAGGCAGATTGCGCGAGTCCGGACATGACGCGGCGCATCATGGGCCAACTCGGCTTCATGCGCGGTACGCCTGGCGCAGTGGCACGAGCCAAGCGCCGCGTTCGTCTGCAGCGTGCAGCGTGGATCGCCACGGCCATGCTTTCCGGATTCATCGGATGGGAATTGCTGCAGTACAGCGATCTGGTGCGCAAGCCCACAGCGGTGACTGTGTCCTCCGCCCTCGAGCATGATCTTGCAACGCAAAGCTCAAAACTTGATGCGACAATGAGTCACGTCGCTCGGCTGATTTCGTTCACATCCACGCAGGGTGCTGGAGCCGAGAAGAGCACTTCAACAACCAGCGAAGTCGGCTCGAAAGACGAGGCAGCAGTGGGGGGGGGCACACCGCCATCGGATGCGAGTTCGCAACACACCGAAGGGGATGCAGAACGCTCGGCGCAGGGCGCATCGGACGCTGTCAGTCCGGAGGTCGGAGGAACGCGAGCATCAGGAGGATCGGCTGCACCGTTGTGGATGACGCCGAGCGATTCGAGTGAACTTTTCTAATGTGTAAGGCGGCGTGGGGATGATTGGATTCGTTCATGGATTTGCGTTGAGCGCGATGTTGATCGGCGCAGAGCCGATGAACCCCGTGCCGCCGCGCTACAGCAACGAACAGCGCGAAGCTCAAATTCAGCCGGATTCAGCGACAGCGCAGGTTGCTGTTCCGCGCGTCTTCGCAAACGCGGCGCTGGTTCCTGAAGATGTGTCGCTGTACATACATGTGGAGGATGCCAAATCGCTGTATGACCAGATTCGCAGAAGACCCATTGCGAAATGGCTGACCGCGCAGGTGACTGAGGGACTGTTCGAGCATGCGTGGCAAGGACTGGCGAAGAGCATGCAGATGGAGCCGAGCGATTTGTTTGAAAAACTGCTCGGCCGATCCGTCACACTTGTCGTCAGAAACTCGGATGCTGGCTCGGATGCTGATGGTCGCGGAGCACCAGGCGACGACGAATGGGCTGTGATGACGAGCATTGATGAGCCGGTGGCGAAGGATCTGTTGAAGCGGATGCACGTGATGCTTGATTTGTTCGGGCCGTGCGAGCTTCCGGAGCAGGAATTGCTGATTCAGTGTGATCCGAACGGCATGATCATCGGGCCGAAGCGCCGAAGAGGATTGTTTGATGAATTGTGCAAGCGGCGCGACGAACTGAAGCCCGCACATTCGCTCGCACAAAGCTCTGCCATGCAGTCAGTCCGCGAGCTTGGTGAGGGCTCGGTCGGCATTCTCGTGCGGCATGCGCAGCCGGTGGGGGGATGGTCCGCGGCGGTGGCGAGCCTGAGCGGTGATGAGGTTTCGGTGCGGCACATCGGAAAATTTCACAATGCGCCGTTCAAGGGCGACGTGACGCGCACCCAGGGGGATTACTCGACGATCAAGAAGCTCGAAAGCGATCACATGGTCGTGATGGCGGAACCGATCGACAAAGGTGACGGACTGGTTGAGCATTTTGTGATGCAGACGACGGGTGAACACATGCTCAGCGATGTCTTGAAGGCGAAGCTGAGCGATCGACGAATCACCGCGATCGGCGAGACCGAAGGCGGAGACAAGACACAGGAGAACGCCGCAGACCTGGTGATCGTGACGGCTCTGGAACTCAGCACGACGAAGGATGCGGAAGCGGAATTGAACGAACGGATGCGCGAGCTTGCCCAGCGGATTCGCTCGCAGGCGGAGGGATCGCTGCTGACGCAGGCGAGCATGATGCACCCGGCTGCGATGAATCCGAACGCGGACATTGATGTTGCAGAGGCGATGAACAACGGATTGACGGGCGGATTTCCGGTGATGAAGAGCGCGAAGCTGGCGTGGTGCGTGATGGAGGCTTCGGACGGAAAGTGGCTTGTCGTGGCGAGCAACCGAAAATCGCTTGATGAGTTTTGCGGGGATTTGAGCAAGCCGACTGTGCCTTCAGCGGAACTGATGGGGAAGTATGAGACGGTGGGAAGCATCAACGGCGTTCGATTGGGGCGGCATCTGCGTGGGTTTGCAGATGAGGCGGCGATGTTCGTGGGCGCGACGAGCGAGAGTGATTTGCAGAAGGCGCTGGATGAATTTTCCGATCTGGCGGAAGGCGTGGGGACGTGCCGATGGCAGATGAGCCGGCCGGATGTGAATGAGATGAAGCTGGAGATGCAGATTCAGTTGACGCCGGCGCTGTCTGCTGAAGGTGAAGAATAAAAATCTTCATTTTCACATAAGTAGTCTAACCGCCTGTGTATTCAAGGATTGGGCTTGATCTACCCTGTCAATCTTAAAAGAATGGATAGTATTCATTTGACAAAACCTAGGGGGGGGGGCAAACTCTACGAATCGTAGTTTAGCAGCAGATGGTTCCTGGGAGGATACACATGAAAATGCTTTGGGGTCGTGCTAGCAAGTGGTACTTGGTCGCAGTGGGCGTTGCATTCATTGGCTGGAGAGCTCAAATCGGAAATA
>DASZQE010000339.1:0-4294 GCA_035550175.1 Phycisphaerales bacterium
GGCGGCGATCAAAGCGCAGATTTCCGTCCACAAGAGCAAACTTCCCAGCACACCCGAATACGTCAAACCCGGAATCGTGATGGTTCGTTCGCCGATGGTCGTCCCGAACACATGCGAACTGTGCGCGCCATCGAGATTGAACGCCAGAAGCAGCAGCGGAATCAGGCTCCCGACCGCAAAGAACCATGCGCAGACAATCGCGATTCTGGGAAGGGCTCGGAGTTTCTCGGACCAGCGGTTCATCGTTTGCGCACTCCACACAAGGGTTTCGATGATTGTTGGGAAGCTTTATGCAGCGATTTCATCACAGAGAAGGCGAATTCGTCGCCATTCGTGCTGAAAGCCGTACACTTGTGCCATGCGCAGAATCTCCCGGATATGTCATGGATCGATCCGACCGTGCGGCCGTTCCGCAGGCATTGTGTCGGCGGTTCTGACGGTGTTCGCGGTTGTTGCCGGCTGTGAAAACGCTCCGCGCGTGCATGACACGACTGAAGAAACGACATTCTCGAACAATTCGGATGAGCGTATGCGCATGGAGCGCGCGCCGGACATTGAATGCGTCGATGCGTCCGGATCACAATGTCATCCGCTTCGCAACGCTGATGGGCGCGCGAACTGCGTCATGTTCTTGATGACCGACTGCCCGATCTGCAATACGTACGCGCCTGAAATCGCACGCATCATCGATGCATATTCGCGGAATACAATTCATTTTTCAATTGTTTATGTTGACGATCACATAAGTACGCAGAAGGCACGCACGCATGCGAAAGATCATGGATTGAGCGCGACGATTCTTCTTGATGATTCGCATCAACTCTCGAAGGCCGTTGGGGCGACAGTCGCGCCGGAAGTCGCTGTTGTGTCCGCAGATGGCGACATTCTCTATCGCGGACGGATTGATGATCTTTACGTTGATTACGGCAAAAAAAGAATGACAGCCTCAACACACGAATTGCGGGATGCCCTGGATGCAATCGGGTCCGGGCACACTGTGTCCGTGGCGCGAACGACTGCTGTGGGGTGTTACATTCCGGAATGAAGCCACTCGGTTCCACTATCGTCGTGATTGCGTGCTGCATCCGAAGTGCAGATGCTGCTGATGCGGCTGTAGCGGACAGCGTTCCCGCGTCGCAGAGCGATTCGCCGACGTATGTTCGAGACATCGCGCCGATCATGCAGGCAAACTGCGTGGATTGTCATTGTACGAATGGGGCGGCGCCGTTTTCCTTGCAGACTTACGAAGAGGTCAAGAAGCGAGCGTTGCAGATTTCGAAAGTCACTGAATCCGGATTCATGCCGCCGTGGCAAGCTGCAGAACAACCGAAGGGATTGGAGTTCTTTGGCGAACGACATCTCGGCCCGGCGCCCATTGAATTGATTGCTGCGTGGGTGAAAAGCGGAGCGATTGAAGGCGACGCAATTGAACGGCAAGACAACGATGTGCGCGACGTCGCAGCAAGCGCGCCAGCGACACAAATTACAACTTCGCAACCGGAAGAGTGTGCGCCAAAGGACATTGTGTTGAAACTCGCGCATGCGATTGATATTCCTGCGGAGGGGAATGATCTGCTGTACAGCTTTGTGCTGCCCACCAATCTTGATCATGACGTATGGGCGAAGCGCGTGGAGTTTGTGCCGAGCAATCCGCGGATCGTGCATCACGCTTCGCTGCTTGCGGATGACACAGGAATCGCGAAGCAGTTGGCGGCGAATTCGCCGACGGAGAGTTTTCTGGGAATGGGATCAATCGGGCTGAATGCCGCGGGCAGCTTCGGCACGTGGACAGCAGGCGGCGCGGAAGCGGAATTGCCGCGACCACTGGCAAGAAAGATTAAGAAGGGATCGGACATTGTTGCAGAAGTGCATTTCGGGCCGACGGGAAAAATTGAGCCATTTACATTCGAAGTGAAGCTGACGTTGTGCAAGCCGGGTGATGGCGATGCGAACGCGGAAGACGCGTACATGCCGGTGACGACGGTCACGCTTGGAAGTTATGTTCTGGACATTCCCGCAGGGGAGCGCGGATACACAGTCGAGGATACGTTCGAGCTGCCGTGTAATGCGACACTGATCAGTCTGACGCCGCACGCGCATTACGTGGCGCAGCGGATGCGGGTAACCGCAATTCTGCCCAAGGGTGGCGAGGTGCAACTGCTGCGGATTGATGATTGGGATTTCAACTGGATGAGGGAATACCAGTTTGTGAAGCCGGTGGCGCTGCCGAAACGAACGAAGATCCGTATGCAATATGTGTATGACAATACGGCGGATAATCCGCAGAATCCGTTCAACCCGCCTCAAGAGATCAAGGCAGGGCACACGACTGCGGACGAGATGGCGCAATTGTTATTGACTGTTGCAGTAAGCGATGAGGAGGAGGTGGGGGTGATGGAGCAGGCGCATCGGGCAGCGGTGGGGAGAAGGATTGCGGAGAAGCAGAAGCGCGCAGAATCCAGAAGCCAGAATCCAGAATGACGAACATATGAAGCTGCGCGTGGTGATAAAAGTTGCAGTGTTTCTGGTCATTGGAGCGGTGGTGAATGTGTTGGTGGCGTGGGGATGTGCGTGGAAACGGTCTGAAAACAATCAATCCTCACGCATTGGGTTTCCAAGTTCAGAAGATCAATGGCTGAGATCAATCGGTATTGAGCCGACAGATTACGATCGGATGACGATTGAAGAAGCTGAAGAAGTCAACAATGAGCCATCAGATGATGAAAACATTTTTGAAAGTGACCAAGAGGACAACGGCGAGCTGGCCATCAAGCATGGTGCGAAAGAATGGACGGGCGATGTCGGTCTGAATGATAGATTTCTTGATTCTGACGGAGAACTCATATACTGGGTGGCACGATGTTTCGGATTTGAAGTCCGCGTATTCTCAATATCTACGGCATTACAGGCTTTTCCCGGCGAATTCACCGTGGCGCAGCAATTCCGCGCTGGATGGCCGATACATTCATTTTATGGACAGATGACGGAAACACTTCATGAGGTGGATGAAACGGGGAAGTCATTCGAGCATAGTTTCGAGTATCGATATCGATACGTCATTCTGCCACAAGGCATGGTGCAACCTCCTATTGTAGGCGAATTGTGGGCTGTGTATGACAAACCCATGTTGCCGACATTACCGATGTGGAGAGGTTTCGCGTTCAATACGATTTTCTACGGGCTGATCATGTGGATTTTGTGGAATGTGCCATTTGCAACAAGGCGATGGATACGACGAACAAAGGGGCTGTGTGCATGGTGCGCGTATCCGGTGGGGACGAGCGAGGTGTGTACGGAGTGCGGGAAGCCGGTACGTGCAGTGAGAAAAATCCAGGAGCGAAGATAAGAAGCAAACAAGCATAGCACGCGCGCTTGTCAAATGAGTTCCGAATGTTCACACGCGTGTCGGCCCTCACCCCTGACCCCTCTCCCGAGGGGAGAGGGGTTTCTGCACGGAGTGCGGGAAGGCGAGTGAAGAGGAACACAGCGAGCAAGCTCGCTCGCTAAACGAGTTGATGGTGGAATGAGACCCAGGCATTGGAATGCCTGGGCTTCGTGAATCAATAGATCTGCGCTCGAGTTAGTTTCGTTCAGCGCGGCGGCGCTTGAGTTCGGCGTCGATGAAACCATCGAGGTTGCCATCGAGGACGTGCATGGGATTGCCTTCCTCGTAGCCGGTGCGCATGTCTTTCACGCGGTTATCGTAGAAGACGTAGGAGCGAATCTGCGTGCCCCAGCCGCGCGCGACTTTTCCGCCGGTGGCGGCGTTGAGCTCGGCAGCGCGCTTTTCCTCTTCGAGTTGTTCGAGCTTACTTTGGAGAATGGAGAGGGCCTGCTTACGATTCTGGCCCTGGTCGCGGAAGGTGGAGGAGACGACCATGAAGCCGGTGGGAATATGGACGATGCGGACGGCGGAGGCGACCTTGTTGACGTTCTGTCCGCCGGGGCCTGAAGCGCGGACGAAGGGGGTGATTTCGAGTTCCTGCATGTTGAGTTCGACATCTTTCTCCTCGAACTCAGGCGTGACATCGACGGTGGCGAAGCTGGTCTGGCGCTTGCCTTGCGCGTTGAAGGGGCTGACGCGCGCGAGGCGATGGGTGCCGCGTTCGCAGTTCATGTAGCCGAAGGCCATGGGTCCGACGATGTGATAGGAGACTTCGCTGACGCCGGTTTCGGTTCCGGGTGTGCGGGAGATTTCCTCGACTTTCCAACCCATGCGTTCCCAATACTTGAGATACATGCGATCGAGGATGGAGGCCCAATCGTCGGCCTCGGTTCCGCCGTCGCCGGCCTG
>DASZQE010000340.1:0-3273 GCA_035550175.1 Phycisphaerales bacterium
TGCTTGCTGCAAGCGCAGCGCAAACCGGCGGGCAACTGGATTTGTGGGACGCCCAGGGCAAGAACGTGATGCGATTATCCGTGAATGAATATGGCGGGGACATGGCGATGTGGAATCCGTCGGGCATGAATGTCATGGGGGCGTACGCCACGCCCAGCGGCGGCGAATTCGGACTCTGGAACAGCCAGGGCACGCGGGTGATGGCGATGACCTCGCACCCGACCGGCGGCCAACTAATGCTGCAGAACGGTGACGATCACCCGGGAGCGATGATCGGCTCTGACGCGGCCGGCGGCGTGTTCTCATTGCGCAACCCGGAAGGGTCAACAATTGTCGCTGCGGGCGCGACGACCGATTCCAACGGACGAATCACCATCGGAGACAACCGCGGAACCGTTACGGGCAGTCTTGGCTCGCAAAAAACCGGCGGCGAATTGCGGCTGATGAATTCCGCTGGCGTTTCCGTTGTCGCCGCATCAGGGGATGATGCCGGCAGCGGGCAGATCTCCGTGAGCAACGACAAGGCGACCCCCGTTTTTTCCGTGAAGACTTCAAAGGACAGCGGCACGGCGTTGGGGCTGATGAATTCATCGGGCAAGAACATGATCGCGCTTGGCGCGAGAGACCAAGGTGGATTGATCAATATCCTGAACGGCCTGGGGGTGCCCGTGGTGATTGCCGGGTACAGCGAACAGGGGCGCGGCGGCGCAATTTCCGTGAAGAATGGACGCGGGATTCAGGTGGTCACGGCTGCGGCCAATGCGGATGAAGCGGGCGAGATCCGAATCAACAGTCCGGACGGCAAGAAACCGCGAATTTTCGGCCCGATGCCGTAACAGTGAGCGAGCGTTGATCGACAGAAGCAGGTGTCAATTCAAAGCACGGCTTATCGGGCCGTGAAACCTGTCCATTGCGCGGAGAATCTTTCGTCGAAATTGATTTGCTGGGGTAGGCTACGAGCATCTGCGAAACAAGGTGTTCTTTGCGCATGGACAGGTTGAATCACCATCAGCAATTTCTACGGCTCGTCGGGGCACAGGATGAACGCCGGCTTGTGACAGACAACGCCGCACGTTCCGCCGGACGTGTGCAGAAAGAGAATCTTCGTGCTCGGGAGCTGTTCGCAGAATTTCAGAACGATCCGCGGTGGACGATTGCCATGAGAGCGTATTCACAACTGCAGAATTGCGTGATGACGCCGAGCGGACGCAAGAACGTGCATGACCTGGCTCATCGGCTCAACATCAAGCGATTCGACGCAAACCTGCTGATTGCCGTCGCACAGGAACACAAACGTGAGGGCGGCACACTCGCGACACTTTCACGGAGAATCCTGACAGTTCCGATTTCAGTTGAGGGGACGCAACAGGAACAATATCAATCGGATCGTCGATATTCCCAGTTGCTTGCGATTGCATGCGGGATGGCATGCATTCTGGCGGCGACAGCAATTCGCTGGATTGTGCATGGTTAACGAAAGAATAATTCGAGAGGGTCAACTACACCTTCAAGACCATGCGGAGTAGAATCTGCGAATCACGCCGGCATTCTCGCCAAGGATGGTGAACATTGCCGTACGAACGCGATGTCCGGCACAATTTGTGCCCACGGAGGTTCACATGACACGCATGCAGAAACCACAACGCTCAGGAAGCCAGCGAAACGGCTCGGCTTCAGCCGTTGCAGCGCCCCGCCCCGCCGCAAACGCGAAACCCAGCGCATCATTCGGGACGCTGAATACCAACGCACAATTTGAATCCAAGCCTGTGCCTGCGCAGGTCAGCAGACAAGCCATCGCGGAAGCCGCGTATTTCATCTGGAAGGAACGCGGCGGCGATTCGATTCTGAATTGGCTTGAAGCAGAACGGCAACTGACATCCACTGCGAAGCGCTGATTTGTCAACCGACTTGACGTCGCGGCGGATCTGAACTGTGTGGGGAGGGGGTTTCGGAGTTCGGGTCGTTGATGGCAGTGTCATTCGGCGTGGATGCGTTTGCGCCATTGCGGCAGAGCTTGACTTCGCCATCAAGCTCTCGAGTCGCATGCCCCAATTCCACCAGCGCCTGCAATGCGGCGAGTTGCTCAGCCTGTTTCTTCGACGGTCCCCAGCACGATCCGAGACGCTGGTTACCAAGCTCGACGCAGACTTCGAAACATTTGGCGTGATCAGGGCCTTTTTCATCAAGCACGATGTACGAAGGCGTCTGATTGTGCTGCTGCTGAGCAATCTGCTGCAAGACCGACTTGAAGTTGAATTGATGCCCGGATTGTGCGGCATGGTCGATTCGCTTCTGCAAGCACCGCATGATGAATGTGCGAGTGATCTCGAGGCCGCCATCGAGATACATGGCGCCGATGATCGCTTCGAACACTGCTGCGAGCACGCTGCCGGGGAGCGCGGCGTGGACGCTCATGCCTTTGCCCAGTCGAAGAAGCTCATCGAGCTTCAATTCCTTGGCGATTTCCGCACAGACTCTTCGACTGACGACGGTGGACTTGATCTTGGTGAGCTCCCCTTCCATGAGATTGGGGTAGCTGTCAAAGAGATGGCTGCACACCACCATGCCGAGCACCGCATCGCCAAGGAACTCAAGACGCTCATTGCTTTGCAGCCGAACATCCACGCCTGACGCATGAGTCATGGCGCGAATGAGCAGCTCATGGTTGGTGAATTGATGCCCGACAATGGTCTGGAGCCGATCAATTTCCGAAGTGGTCATGCAAACCCGCCGTGGTGAATTGCCCCGAAACATGGACGAGGGCACAAGCGCCATGAAGGCGCCGGCAACCTGAGACAGTCAAGCCGTCTGCTTTGATCTGAGCGGGCTTTCTTGACGCCGGACAAGGCGGCAAGAAAACTCACCCAGCGAAGGCCTTCGGGCCTTCAACAGAAATACTATACAAGTTGATCGGGCAAAAACACGCCGAAAGTGCATGTAACCACTGAACGGACGCAGGATGAGAGAACACATGGAACAATCAACGGTTTGCGTGTACGATACGGGGCTTCCAACAATACCGAACGGTCAACGCTGCGCGGTGAAGATTTCCCAGCGGCACGAAGACTCAGGAGATTGACACCATGGGCGTTCATTACCACCGAAAGTTGAGCAAGATCAAACGGCTGCGCAAAGTCGGCTTCCGTGCGCGCATGAAGACGAGCAAGGGCCGACGCATCATGAACAGCAAGCGTCGGGTCGGCCGGTCAACAACGATCTGACCAGCAAAGCCAGCTCCGCACTCAGCGATTCAGGCACACCTTTTGACGTGTT
>DASZQE010000341.1:0-2407 GCA_035550175.1 Phycisphaerales bacterium
CTTTTTCGATGGAAGAACCTCAAAGGCCATTCCCGCTGAATTATTCCACTCCAAGACCCTATCATCCTGGCGGGTCTCGGTCCGACCGCTCAAGACCTCGCATGAGCGACCGACAGAAGGCGCTGTTGGCGATCGTGATCATGCTAATGGCGATCCCCGCACTCTGCATTCTCATGATCATCGTGTTAGTGCTGATGGGTGGAAGCTTGATGTAGTGATCGCACGCCAGAGCGGCAAACCGTGGCTATTCGTGCAAATCTGCGTTCATCTGTGCTCATCTGTGGTTGATCAATCGTCTCCGCGATGTGGCGGCACTGCGGAAAACCCGCCCTCACCCCTGCCCTCTCCCGGAGTACCGGGCGAGGGGGAATGCGGCCGCGAGATTCCCTTCCCATCACCGACCACTGACCACTGACCACCAACCACTGACACCCATCTGCGTTCATCCGTGTTCATCTGTGGTTACAACTCTTCTCCGCGTCCTCCGCGTCTCTGCGGTGAACCCGCGTTTCAATCCACCGCCTCAATTCCCAATCGGAAGATGCATGCGGTCAACCGCGCTGCCAGCGTCCGGCGCTGATGAGCACCTCTCGAGCAGCGACCCGGTATGGATGGTTCATTGCAAGAACGTCGATCGTTGCACGTCCAACATCGGTTCGAGCAGCCGAGCACCGTTCCAACGAAAGTGGTCACTCCACTCATCGCTTCGCGGGTTGAACAGGCGGACGAGGCTTCCAGTTTGCGGGTCGATGCCAGAAATGTTTGGCCCCTTATAGCGATTGCATCGACCACAGCACACGCAGAGATTCGCAGAAACGGTCTGCCCTCTATGCTGGCGCGCGATAATGTGATCGATCACATGGCGAAGCTCTGACATCGCTTCGGGAAAGTGGCAATACTCGCACCGGCCTTGAGAACGGATCCTGACTTCCTGTTCCAGCGCCTTGTCCATGATCGATTCACGCCGCGGAACTGGCTTTTGAAAGCGAGGCAAGCGCCTTGGTTTTGAGGATAACGAGGAAGTCGTTCAGGTTGAGATAATCATCCAGATCAGCCTGTTCGTCGGCAGTGAGGCTTCCCAACTGCGCCTTGGCGGAGAGCTGTTCGTAGCGGGCGCGATCAGCCTCTGGGAATTTCAAATCGAGGAGTGTGCGGGCCAGGTCTTTGGGAAACGTGCCCGCCGCCGGCTGGAAAACCCGATCAAGTAGTTCCGGATGATTCAGCATGGTTCAAGTATATCATCGCTGGGAGGCGATTACGAAAGCTTTCTTTTTCCACTGCACCTCTTTCGTTTCCCTTGCGATTCCGCTCAATCCGCCGCCTCGATCTCCAGATGGCGGAAAATTCGAGTCTCACCGCAGAGCCGCTGAGGACTCAGAGAGGGCAACTACTCCAACCGATCTGCGTTCATCTGCGTTCATCTGCGTTCATCTGTGGTTACAACTCTTCTCCGCGTCCTCCGCGTCTCTGCGGTGAACCCGCGTTTCAATCCACCGCCTCAATCCCCAGATCCTTCACCTTCTTATTCAGCGTATTGCGGTTAATCCCCAGGAAGTCGGCGGCCTTGGTTTTGATGCCGTTGCATCGGGCCAGGGCGCGGTCGATCAGGGCGTGTTCGATCTGGTCGATCACGAGCTGGTAGATCTCGCCCTCGCGCATTTCGTAGTCGGAGATGGCCTGGTCCGCCAGGCGACGCGTGAGGGTTTCGATCGATTCGCTCGACTGGCTCGTGCGGCGCTGCTGGGCGAACATCTTCACGCTCAGCGGCAGCAGATCTTCGGTGAAATCCTCGTCCCGGCTGAGGACGACGGCCCGCTCGATCGCGTTTTCCAGCTCGCGGACATTGCCCGGCCAGGGGTAACGCAGCAAAACGTTGAGCATGTCGCGGCTGATGCGGCGCAACTTGCGGTCGTTCACGGCGTTATATTTGTCGAGGAAATAATCGATCAGCCGCGGGATGTCCTCCCGCCGATTCCGCAGCGGCGGCAGATAGATGCTCACGACATTGAGCCGGTAAAACAGATCCTCGCGGAAATTCTGCTTGGCCACCTCCTCCTGGAGATCGACGTTGGTGGCCGCGATCACGCGGACATCGACTTTCACGACCTGCGTATCGCCGACGCGTTCAAATTCGCGTTCCTGGAGCACGCGCAGCAGCTTCACCTGAAGCTGCGGCTCCATGGTGCCGATCTCATCCAGAAAAATCGTCCCCCCATCCGCCGCCTCGAAGCGGCCAATCTTGTCCTTGATCGCGCCGGTGAAACTTCCCTTTACGTGTCCGAACAATTCGGATTCGAGCAGCGTCCCCGTTAGCGCGCCGCAGTTGACGCGGATGAATGGTTTCTCCTTTCGTGGTGAATTGTAGTGAATTGCTTTTGCAATCATCTCTTTTCCTGTCCCGGTCTCA
>DASZQE010000342.1:0-2223 GCA_035550175.1 Phycisphaerales bacterium
CCATTTCCGGCAGCTTCACCAACGGGTTGACGCGCACCATCGGGCAGATCGCCATGGCGAAATTCTCGAACCCTGAAGGGCTTGTGGATGTCGGCAACAACAATTTCCGTGTGGGTCCGAATTCCGGCACCGCGTTGATCACCACGCCCGGTCGGTTCGGCACCGGCAACGTGATCGGCGGCGCGCTGGAGCTTTCCAACGTGGACCTCTCCCAGGAATTCATCAACATGATTCTTGCATCCACAGGATACTCGGCATCGAGCCGCGTGATCACCACGACCAATGATCTGATCAATCAGTTGCTGCAGATCGGACGGTAATGCTGCACGCTGAAGCGACGACGCAATGATCGCGGGGGATTTCACCCTCGCGCGAAGGTGGTCCGCTTGATCATGAGATCCAGTGTCTGACAGACGATGTCGATGTCGTGTTCCGTCAGGCGGTTGTGGAACGGCAACGCGATCGTGCGCTGCGCGACGGATTCCGCCATCGGGAAGTCGCCGGGCTGGAAACCGAAGAGATCGCGGTATGCAGGAAGCAGCGGAATCGGCGGGAAATAGTTGCTGGCGCCGATCTCGTGGCGATGCAGGCCCTGAATGATTGAATCGCGGTCGGCCGCAGAAAACTGATCCGTCAGGCGAACCACGTATACAAACCAGCTCATGACGACGGCGGGATCCACCGTGGGCACGATGATGTGCGGATGTCCGGAAAGCCTGCGGGTGTACTCAGCAGCGACCTGCTGACGCATTTCGATGATCTCATCAAGGCGGTTCATCTGCGCCACACCGAGCGCCGCGTTGATTTCACTCAGGCGGAAGTTGTAGCCGACGCGCTCGTGAGACAGCCACGAACCCAGCGTCGGCTCCGCGCGGCCTGATGCGGGCGAGGAAGGCTGCGGGGCGGCGCAGACGGGCCGACCCTGATTGCGGAGCGAGCGGCACATGTTTGCGAGATGATCGTCATGCGTGACGATCATGCCGCCTTCGCCGGTGGTGATCTGCTTATTCGGATAGAAGCCGAAGACCGAAGCGCGACCGATTCGGCCGACAATGTCTTTTCCGACGGAGCAGCCGAGCCCTTCGCAACTATCCTCGACCAGATGAATTTCATGTCGTGCAGCGAGTGAGGCCAGCGCAATCATGCCCGCTGGATTGCCGAAGACTTCCACGCCGATGATCGCCTTGGTGCGCGGAGTGATTTTTTTCTCCACGTCGTTGACGTTCATGTTGAGCGTCTTGGGGTCGCAGTCCACGAAGATGGGCGTGGCGCCGACATACATGACGCAATTGGCTGAAGCGACGAACGAAAACGCAGGTGTGATCACCTCATCGCCCGGGCCGATGCCAAGCGACAGCAGAACCAGATGCAGTCCTGCCGTGCCGCTTGACACAGCGACAGCATGGGGACGATTGACTCGGCGCGCCACCAGACGCTCGAATTCCTCCGCCTTGGGGCCGATGCTCAGCCGACCGCTTCGCAGCGTGTCCACGACGGCTTCAATTTCCGCTTCGGTGATGTCCGGTCCGCTGAGGGGTATCGCAAGGGCCACTGCCGACTCCGTCACTTGGTTGGTTTGGTTGTCTTCGAGCGAACGATCATTTGAACTGACTTGAATGCACGAATCATTTGAGGGCGATCCATCCGTTTGGGATTGTTCCCCACACCATCACGGAGTCGTAGGCGACCCGAGAGACTGATTCATCGACTGAAGCAGGACATTCACTTGATTGGTGTGCTTGAGGTACAGCCACGCGGCCTGAACCTGCAGCACTTCCGAAACCATTCCTCCGCCCGACGCCATCGTGCCCAGCAGCGCGCGATCCTGTTCGCTGAGCGTGGCGCGGTGCTTGGCCAGCAACAGGCACGCCAGACACGCTGAGCGAGTCGGCTTTGATCGGGCAATCATCGCGCCGGCTTCCGCAACGTCATCGGACTTCACATCAAGCAGGCCCAGCAGAATGCACTGCTGCATCTTGCTTTCCGGCTTTGCACTCTTCAACCTGTTGAGCACTGCGTCAGGATGCGATTCGTACAATTTTGAAACAGAGCTCACCGCCAGGGCAATCTGATCCGCTTCCGATCGCAGCGGCTTGGCGTTGTCCGGCGGATTCATCGCGTCAATCAGGTACTCGTACACCGGTGCGGATTGGTCAGCGGGGAGATCCCCCAAAAGAGAAATCGCCCACTGCGTAATGCGAGGATTGTCATACTGAAAGAGCT
>DASZQE010000343.1:0-2818 GCA_035550175.1 Phycisphaerales bacterium
CCAATCACATCCAGCACACGCTGCTCAGCGTCCCGTGCGGGCTCAAGATCGAGCGACTTCCGCCCGTCGTTCGAGTATGAAAACGCCGTTGCAGGATGTGCGATCGCCAGATTCTCAATTACCTCGCGGATCCGCCCCGCCTCCGTCTCATCCGTCTTCAGAAATTTCCGCCGCGCCGGCGTGTTGAAAAAGAGATTTCGCACCGTCACCGTCGTCCCGACCGGCCGCGCCGCAGGCTTTACGTCCTTCACCACATCCCCTTCACATTCAATCATGCCGCCGCTTTCAGATGACGCCTTTCGCGAAACCAGACTCAACCTGCTCACACTGGCAATCGAAGCCAACGCTTCTCCTCGAAAACCAAGCGTGCCGATCGCTTCAAGGTCTTCTGCCTTCTCCAGCTTGCTTGTCGCGTGCGGCGCAATCGCCAGCCCCAGTTCCTCAATCGCAATCCCGCCCCCGTCATCCGCGATGCGAATCAATTCCTTCCCGCCCTGCTCGATTTCCACAGCAACCTGCTTCGCCCCCGCATCAAGCGCGTTCTCCACACACTCCTTCACCACGCTCGCCGGCCGTTCAATCACCTCGCCGGCCGCAATCTGGTTCACCAACAGCGCTGGCAGCCTCCGTATCGCCATTCTCCGAGTATATGACATTCCGCTCGCGTTCACCCGTCCTGCAGAAACGAGCAATTCTGCTCCAAGGTATCGGGTTCACGTCAACACGTGCAGCGAATCGTCGATGCTCATCATGCCACACAGTGCTCACAATGAAGTTCGAAATCTACACCTCATGTCTTCATCACGATCGGCATCTCCCGACCTCTACCGAAACTCCGCCCGCTCACCTTGATCACCACCGGCCCCTGGCAACGCTTGTACTCCGCGCGATCAATCATCTTCACGCTCTTCTCCACCACCTCGCGCGCAATCCCACTCTCTTGAATGATCAGTTCCGCGCTCTCTTCTCGTTCCACATACCGCTCCACGATCTCATCTAATACCGCATACGCAGGCAGCGTGTCCTGATCCGTCTGGTTCTCCCGCAATTCCGCCGATGGAGCCTTCTGAATCGAATTCCGCGGAATCGGCGCTTCCTTGAATCCCAGCTTCGCGTGCATCTCATTCACCCACTTCGCCAACTCATAAATCCGCGTCTTCGTCACATCACCGATCGGCGCCACCGCGCCGCACATGTCGCCGTATAGCGTGCTATACCCCACCGCCAATTCGCTCTTGTTGCTCGTCACCAGCACCAGGCTCCCCGGCGTGGCATTGCTTCTCGCCATCATCATGATCCCCCGCAGCCGCGATTGCACGTTCTCATCTGTCACGCCCACCGCCCGCTCCCCCAATTCCCTCCGCAGCAATCGCTCCATCAATTCATGCACTTCCCGAATCGGCATCTCCACGCACGCCCCCAATCCCAATCGCCTCGCCAGCTCCTTTGAATCCTCCACCGATCCCATCGATGAATACCGCGAAGGCATCATCACCCCTGTCACATTTCCCGCCCCAAGCGCAGCGCTTGCGATCACCGCGCAGAGTGCCGAATCAATTCCGCCGCTCAACCCGATCATCGCTGTGCCGCATCCGGTCTTCCGCCAGTAATCCCGCACGCCCAGCACCAGCGCGTTCCACGTCTCCTCCCGCCAATCCACATCGACATTTCCATTCTTCGGGTGCCACGACTCGCCCGCCGTCCTCGGCGGAGAGTCGTGCTTCGAACTCAGTTGAACGCCGTCACCAACTGCCACCACCTCCACATCGCGCTCAAACCCCTTCATCACTCGAATCAACCGTCCATCCCGCCCTATCACCACGCTGCGCCCATCAAACACCAGATCATCATTCCCACCCACCTGGTTCACTGCCGCCACATTCACATTCCACTTCTTCACCACCGCACGCAGCAGCTCGATGTGCTTCATCCATTTCCCGCGAATGAACGGGCTGGCGTTCATGCTCACCAGCAACCCGCACCCCTCGCGCATCGTCAGTTCCACCGGATCAATGCGATACCTCCGCTGCGCCAGCACATCCGCCGCCCGCCACACATCCTCACAAACCAATACACCGACCTTCGTCCCTCCCACTTCCACCACGCACGCCTCATCACCCGGATAAAAATATCGATCCTCATCAAACACGTCGTAGCCCGGCAGCAAGCGCTTGTCATACCACCGCTCAATTTTTCCGCCTCGGCACACCGCCACGCTGTTCCGCCATGGCCGCGTCCCGCTCTCCCCTCGCCTCGGCGAACCCACAAGTACGCATTCCTGCCTCGTCTTGCTGGCGATCTCCATCACCGCCCGCTCGCATCGCTCCACGAATCCCTCCCGAAAAATCAGGTCCCGCGCCGGATACCCGCTGATCACCATCTCGCTCGTCACGATCAGTTCCGCCCCGCGCTCCCGTGCGCTCTTCACATCCTCCCACACCAGCGCAGCATTCCCCTCCACGTCGCCGACCGTCGGATTTTCCTGCACCAGCCCGATGCGCATAGTTCCCCGATTGTACAGCCCTCATAGTCCGAAGCGCGAGCGAGGGACGCTTCTCAAAAATAAGAACCGGCCCTTTCGAGCCGGTCCTTCATCTTCAATGCAACTGGAAAAGCTACGCTGCGAGGATCACTTGATCACGATCTTCGCGCCCGCTTCTTCCAGCTTGGCCTTCAGCGCGTCCGCGTCGGCCTTGGAGATCTTCTCCTTCACAGCCTTCGGTGCGCCGTCCACAACGTCCTTGGCTTCCTTCAAGCCCAGACCCGTCGCTTCGCGGACAACCTTGATGACCTGAATCTTGTTCGCGCCCGCGTTCTC
>DASZQE010000344.1:0-1709 GCA_035550175.1 Phycisphaerales bacterium
TCAGCACGAAGCTGATGTATTCGTTCAGGCGATAGTCCTGCCGAAACCCGCCTTCAACGGTCGGCGGCACATCGAACACCACCTGGGTTCCCGCAGCGTCGTTGTACGCCAGACGCACTTTCTGGTCCCGTACATCCAGCCAGATGTCCCCGGCAGCGACATTCGCCGGCTTGCCGAGATACGTCTGCAATGGCTGGCCTTCATGGGCTTTGATGATCTCCGCTGCCTGTGCCGGTACGGGAATCGGCGGAATATGCACAGTCATGTTCGCGCCGATCGCCACCAGCACCTGCAGCATGAACGGCAGCATCACAAGGTACGTCAGCAGCACGCTCAAGATGGTGAGGATCGCGCTGCCCGGCAGAAGCAGATTCACGAATCGCCGTTCATGCTGATGCAGCCCCGGCTTCACGAACAACCACAGTTGGTACACGATCCACGGTGCCCCAAGCACCACGCCCGCGAGCATCGCCAGCTTGATCTGCGTGAAGAACAACTCGATCGGTTCAAGCAGCAGCACTTCCGGACGAAGCCCCTGACCGGCGAGCACCACGAACAAAGGCCGCAGGAGAAGATCAAGCAGCGGGTCGGAGAAAAAATAGGCCACCAGCATCACCGGCACCGGCAGAGCCATCGCCCACATCACGCGCTTCCGAAGCTCTTCCAGGTGATCGCCGAACGACATGGAATGATCTTCAGATGAACTCATGGATTCGTATGGGATTCCGGTGAAACAGCTCGCCGTAACTCGCCTGCATCGCAGCAGGCGGAACCGCAAAGCTTATCGCTCCGCTCCCGATTCGTCGCGTTCGGACCCTGTTGCCGATAAGAAAGACCATCAAGAACGAGCTATACTGACGCGATTTCACTCGTACGAACGCTTCCATGGCCGAACCGAAAGACTACTACGAATTGCTCGGTGTTTCGCGCACCGCCTCTGCGGACGAGATTCGCAAGGCTTATCGCAAGCTCGCGCGCACGCTTCACCCGGATGTGAACAAGGCCCCTGACGCCGCTGAAAAATTCAGCGAAGTCCAGCAAGCCTACGACATCCTCTCCGATGATGAGAAGCGCAAGATATACGACCAGTTCGGCCACGCCGGCGTCGGCGCGGGTCGTCACGCCGGACCCTCTGCGCGCGGATCACGCAGTGGGGGGGCAGGCGGTCCGTTTCGAGCGGCCTCGCCCGGTGAGCATTGGGAAAATGTGGATGTTTCCGGCGCGGACTTCGGCGACCTCGGCAGCCTCTTTGAACAGATGTTCGGCGCTCGCGCGCCGACAGGACGTCCGGGCGCAGCGGGTCGTCGCGCAGCAAGCCCGCAACGCGGTGCAGACATTGAATCTTCGCTCATCATCACTTTTCAGACCGCAGTCAACGGCGGTACGGAACAGGTTCGCATCGGTTCAGGCGATCAGGCGCAAACCATCTCCGTGAAAGTTCCGCCAGGCATTGAGTCCGGCGCGACATTGCGTGTGAAGGGCAAGGGCCAGCCATCGCCAGTCGGCGGACCGGCAGGCGATTTGTTGTTGACCGTGCAGGTGGGAAACCACCCGTGGTTTCGCCGCGAAGGTCTCGACCTGCTCATTGATGTGCCCGTCACCATCGTCGAAGCATCGCTTGGATCAAAAGTTCATGTGCCGATGATGAAAGGTTCGGTAGAGATTCGTGTGCCTGCGGGTACCTCAAGCGGCACAAAACTCCGCGTGAA
>DASZQE010000345.1:0-2407 GCA_035550175.1 Phycisphaerales bacterium
TTGCTGGCCGAGAAGCTGTCGCGCTTGCGGTCGGCTATTCCGGTGAGACCTCGGCCAGATACGTTCTGATGGTGGAGGAACATGGTTGGCAGCGAATGCTCCGAGGCGAGCAGGACGGAAGTTTGCAGATTCACAAACGCAGTTACCCCGATCGTTGGCTTTGCAGAGTCGTTCTGCCTGTGGATTGGATGGAAGCCGGCAGCGTGGAAATGGGATTCCTTCGGGCGCACAGCGATGATGCCGGCGCTGTTGAACTCATGCCGGCCGGCGGATCATACGGGACGGTCTTTGAAGTCGGGCGAATACATTTCGACCTGAGCAGGTGGGGTGAATAACAACCCGCTTCCGCATCTGCACGCCTTGTTGCTCGGCATGGCCGCATGGATCACTGTGCAGCAGCATTCAGATGCCACTTGGCGAAGAGCTTCGCATTGTCTTCCGTTTGTCTCGAACGCTCGAACGCGCCCCGCTCATCATTCAGCTCTTTGTGTTTGATGATCGCCCCGGGACACGGCACAACCGAAAGCCCGGCTTGATGCCAGACCTTCAGCGAAAAATCAGGGTCCGCGCCGTACATGAAATACTGGGGATCGAAGTAATCAAGCCTCTTATACAGCTCGCGCCGGGCCAAGCCGAAATTCGCATAGCACAATCCGCGCACATGACAGACGTAATACCACTCCCCTTCTACCTGAATCTGCGAATGAACATTTCGTTTCACCGGGCTGTTGTGGAAAAAAGCGGTCTGCCCGACCGTTGATGCATGTGCCGGCGCTTGCATGAAGCGCACAGCATTGGAAATCGAGTAGGGGAGCAGAATGCAGTCGTCATTGATCTGCAATTGGAAATCGCCCGTGGCGGCGCGAAACCCCATGTTCATGGCATTCACCAGCCCCGCTCGCGTCTGCTGCACAATGTGTCTGAACGAGGTTGAAACTTTCGGCGCGAGGTACTCATGCGTCTCAACATCGCCCTCCACTGAGACCGCGACGATTTCATAGGGCAGGTCCATCGTCGCTTCGATCGATTCCACGCACTCTCGCAGAGCAGCGGGTCGCTTGTACGTGCAGACGATGATGGAAACAGTTGGCATGCTTGAAATGACGGTGACGTGTGGTTGGCGAAGAGGATACGACATGTCAGGCCGACTTGGGGCCGAGTCACTCTTCCATTTGGCAAATGTAGCAAGAGGTTCAAAAACTCATCAGTGAATTGGGTCGATAATATCTGGCATCTCGCAATATATGGCCAAAAAATCGAGTTTTCGAGATTGATTCGCACCATTGACTGGTATGTAGCCGATGCTACACTTATCTTCATGGCTCACAAGTCCCCAGGTCTGCGGAACGAGAACTGGCGCAAGCCCATGACTGCCGCCGCGTATCGGAAGGTGCGCAATGATCATTCCACCGAAACCGCAGAGGACTACGTTGAAGCGGTCTCCGACATTGTTCACAGAAAGGGCCTCTGCAGAGTCAAAGACCTGGCGGATCACATGGGTGTCAGTCACGTTACGGTGACTCGAATTGTTTCGCGTCTGCAGGAACGTGGTTTGATTGAAACCGAACCATACAAGCCCATCCGATTGACAAGCGAAGGCGCCATGCTCGCAGCACGCAGCAGAACACGGCATGAAACCGTGCTCGCCTTTCTGCGCGCCATCGGTGTGCCTGAAGACGATGCGCGGAGAGATACCGAGGGAATTGAGCATCATGTGGGCCAGGCGACGCTCGCACGCATGGCGGAATTCGCGGAGAGAAGTGTGGTGACGCATGACGGCCGTGACTGAATCGAAAGAAATCAGCGCCCGGCGGGACGATGGCTGGCGACAGGACTCGCATGCTCCATCGTTGCCTGAGGTTCACGCATCAATTCCAGTCCCCGCGACCGCTCGTCGTTGGCGCAAGATGCTCGCGTTTTCCGGGCCCGGTCTCATGGTCGCGGTCGGCTACATGGATCCCGGAAACTGGGCCACGGACTTGGCCGGTGGTGCGAAATTCGGCTACACGCTGCTCAGTGTCATCCTCATCTCCAACTGCATGGCCATCCTGCTTCAGCACCTCGCACTCAAGCTCGGCATCGTGACCGGCCGCGATCTCGCCCAAGCCTGCAGAGACCACTACAGCAAACCAGTCAGCTTCGGCTTGTGGGTGCTTTGCGAAATCGCCATCGCTGCGTGCGATCTTGCGGAAGTGATCGGGTCCGCAATCGCGCTCAATCTGCTCTTCGGCATCCCGCTGGTGTGGGGCGTGGTGCTGACCGGCCTCGATGTGATGGTGGTCTTGCTTCTTCAGAGCAGGGGTTTTCGCACCTTGGAATCCATCGTCGCCGGATTGATCGTCGTCATCGGCGGATGCTTCGCGTACGAAATGATCGTTTCAAGCCCTTCCATTCGTGGGATTCTGGG
>DASZQE010000346.1:0-2392 GCA_035550175.1 Phycisphaerales bacterium
CGGTCTCTCACTCGTCGCCGACCAGGGTGCCGGCACGCTCAACCTCGCCGATTGGACAGGCACGTTCGACAACTTCGGCGGCTCCGCTCTCAATGCGATTTCCCCCGATGGCGCCGGCGCTTCGCTCTCCCTCGTCGCTGGCGGCTCGACCGGCGGACCATACCCCGGCAATGGCTCCTACATCGAGTTCACCATCTCCATGTCCGGCATGCAGGACCTCGTCCTCTCCTTCGCTACTCGCGGCACAAGCACCGGTTTCAACTCCGGCACATGGTCCTATAGCACCGGTGGCGGTTTCACAGCGCTGTCCGACAACACCGCCACAACTTCCACCTCCTTCGCCGTCAAAACCGTGGACTTTTCCGCGTATGACGACATGGACAACGTCTCCTCGGTCGTCATTCGCTACACGCTTGATGGCGCTTCTGGAACCACTGGCAACAATCGCATCGACAACATTCAGTTCAACGCCTCTGTGGTCCCCGCTCCCGGCGCATTGGCCCTCCTCGGCCTCGCAGGCGTTGCCGCCCGCCGTCGTCGCCGTGCGAACTGACCGCACTCTGCGAATCTCCGGGAATCCGTGAGGGGATTCCCAACCCAGACAAACCCGGTTCACCCGGGTTTGTTTGTTTAAACCCCCTGTCTTCCCCGTGAATCTCCGCTCATTCACACAGCCCCGCGAATCCGCACAACCCGGATGGCTTTACACTTCTTCTGCAAGAACGCCGCATGGAAGTTGGCGAACACGCCCTTCGTATTCCACCCTTGCAGTCTCTTCGCCCATCGGCTGCATGACGCCGCCGCAACTCGCGAAGGAACAGGGGAGTCCGCCATGTCCAGGCCCGCACCATCCAATCTCTTTCGAAAGCTCTTCGCCAAGCCCGAATGCCTGGAAACCGATGACGTTTCGCACCCCGACCCGCGCCTCATCATCGCCGTCCTCGCCCTCGGCATGATCGTCGGAGCCGCATTCACCTCCACGGGTTCCGTCAATGCTTCAACATCACTCGCGCAAGAAAAATCCGCGACCGTTCAGGCCGCGGATGTCTCACGTTGAATCCACCTGTCAACTCAGTTGTGCGTCGCCGCCGGCTGCGCCGCCGAAGCCGACTTCTGCGTCTTCAGCCCCAGATACTCCAGGTACGCGTCCATGTTCGGCTCGCGCCCGAGATAATCCTTCAGCATGTCGAACGCATCCATCGTCCCGCCGCGAGAAAGAATCTTCTCACGGTAATACGCGCCCGCCTCCGGACTCAGCAATCCAAGTTCCTTGAACCGCTGGAACATGTCCTGCGCATACACCAGGCTCCATTGATATCCGTAGTACCCCGCGGTGTACCCGTTGATCAGGTGTCCGAATGACGCCTGGAAATACACGCCCGGCACGTCGCTGTACGTTTCAATCTGCGGGTACAGCTCGCGCGCCACTTTCGTCGTGTCCACTTCGCCATGCGCTGCCGTGTGGTACGTCTCATCCACCAGCCCGTAATAGAACTGATGCTCCGTGAACAGCCCTGACCCCATCCGCCGCGCTGCGATCATGCCGTTGAGCAGATCATCCGGCAATGGCTGTCCGGTCTTGTAGTGTCGCGCAAACGTCTTCAGTACGTCCGCGTCCCACACCCAGTTTTCCATCATCTGGCTCGGCGCTTCCACAAAATCCAGTTCCACGTTCGTCCCCGCAAAATACGACGTGTCCGCCTTCGTCAGAATGTTGTGCAGGCAGTGCCCGAACTCGTGGAAGAACGTCTCCACCTGGTCGTGCGGAAGCAGGCTCGGCTTGTCCGGCGTGCTCTTGTTGAAATTGCACACCAGCGCCGCCACAGGCTTCTCGATCGTTCCGTCCGACCACTTCTTCCTCGGCACCAGTCCCCAGCACGCTGCATGGCTGTACTTGTTCGGCCGCGGATACAGATCCGTGTAGAACCAGCCCAGCATCTCCTTGCTCTTCTTGTCCCACACTTCATACAGCTTCACGTCCGGGTCCCAGGGCATCCATCCGTACGGAGCCTTCGTCTTCGCGTCCGCTGTCACATCTTTGTATTCAATCCCGTACAGATTCTGCGTGATGTTGAACAACCCCTCCACCACCTTCTCCATCGGGAAATACTCTTCGATCACCTTTTCATCCACCGAGTACTTCTGATTCTTCAGCAGTGTTTCCACATACCACTGGTCCCACGGCTGCAACTCCGCCTTCGGATCGCCCGTCACCGAACGCAGCATGTCCGTGTATTCCTTGCGGTCCGTCAACGCCTTCTCGCGCACCAGCGGACGCAGCTTCGCGTAAAACGCTTCCACCGTCGCCGGCGTCTTGCTCATCCGCACCTCATCCTCAAACGCTGCCGTCGTCGGATAGCCCAGCATCTCCGCCGCCTCGTCGCGCAGCTTG
>DASZQE010000347.1:0-3349 GCA_035550175.1 Phycisphaerales bacterium
CGTTGATGGCGACAAAAAGCTCGCTTGATTGTCCGGTCTGCACCTCGCGCTCGGCCCAGCCGGAACCGTCGCGCACGTACACCAGCGTCACGCCCTGCTTTCGGAACACTGCCTGAACAGGAACGTAAATCGCGTTTGTCACGGTGCCGACGTTGATTTCGGCCTTGCAGCGCATGCTCGGCTTCAGGCCCCAGGTGTTCTGGCCGTCGAGGAGCACCTTGACGGTGTAATCGCGCCGATTCGGATCGCGCCAGCCGCCGCTTTCCGCGAGCACGCCGATGCTCTGCACTGAACCGGGCAACGGAGAATCCGGCATGGCATCACTGGTCACCAACGCGCGCTGGCCGGGCTGAATCTGGCCGCTGATCGCCTCATTCACCTTGACGACCGCGACGATTCGAGAAGTATCGGGGAGCACCATGACGCGCTCGTTGGGCGAAACTTTTGTGCCGACCTGCGGCGGCTGGCCATCGTTGCGCCAGCCGTTGCTTTCGAGACTTGAGCCATAGACGACCAGACCGGCAGCCGGAGCGGTGACGGTGCAATATGCAAGCTGCTGCTGCCAGCGCGCGAGGCGGTCTTTCTTGCTTTCAAGCTGATAGTTCTTGCTTTCCAGATCACTTTGCGCGCTGCGGACTTCGGCATCGGCCTGCTGCATGACGCGATCGCGTTCAGCCTTGGCCTGCTCGAGGTCGGACTCTTTCTTGGCTTTTTCCTGCGGATACTCATATTTCTCATAGACATCCATCGCCAACTGGGCCTGCTCGGCGGCGGACTTCGCCTTGATCATCTCGATCTCGTCGATCTTGAGCTCATCCTTGCTGATATATTCCTTCTCCACGAGCACCTTGGAAGCGTCATACCGCGCGACGAGACGATCGTATTCCTTGTTTGCGGTTTCAAGATCAAGCTGCAACTGCTGGCGTTTGCTCTTGTCCTCGCCTTCGCGCCACCCCATCAGCGCGAGATCAGCGAGCTGAATCGCCAGATCCGCCTTGGCGACGTTGGATTCGCGCTCCTTCATAGCGATGTCGAGCTTGGATTTCGCAGCGACCGCCGCAGCGTCCGCGACGTTCACATCATCAATTGCATCCTTCACCTTGGTCTGCAACTGGTCATCGGCAAAGCGCATGAGCACATCGCCCTTGGTGACGGTCTTGCCTTCATCCACGATTTCCGTGATGGTGGCTTCGGATTCAAGCTGATTTCGAATTTCGATCTGCTGCAGCGCGGCCATTTCCCCGTTTGTGGGAATAGTCATGTCGAAGGTGCCCCGATGCACGACGAACATGTCCGGCCGGCCTGTCGTTGCGGCGGCAGCCCCATCACGGTTCATCACGATACCGGTGTAGCCAAGTGCTCCGATAACCAGCACAACGGCAAAAATCACCACAGGCAGGCCGATTTGTGCCCTCCAACTTCGCCGCTTGGTCCCTGTTCGCATCATCGCTTCCACTTCCCTATTGAAAAGTCATCTGCCCGGCAAAGTCCATCATTCTGTATCAACCCCCGAACCCCCGCTCTTGTTGCACCCTCGGCCGTTCTTTCCCCGCTTCTTCCATTTTCTTCACGTGAACTGCACGAATCAACACCTGTCTGAAGAATCCACCCATGATTGGGGACGAAGAATGCCCTTCATTTCACGGTACGCCAGCAGGAGCGGAGGCCGGGGACGTTGCTGCCGCATCCGATGATTCAATTCGCGGCATCTTCACCTGTCCCTCGGTTGTGACCCGCAATTGGCCGGTTTCCAGCAGATAGTTGAGGATCGCAAGCTGCAAATCACGTTTAGCGGTGTCGCGCTGATTCTTGGCTTCATACAACTGCTCGACGGCCTCATTACGGTCACGGACCTCGGCGCGTTCGGGAGCGGCCTCCAGGCTGGCGACGCGCTGCTGGGCGACATCGATGTTTTTTTCCTGAATCTGCAGGCTGTAGCGGGCGCGGTCGATGTCGCGGACGGCAGATCGAACGCTCACGACGACATCATCGCGCAATTGCTCATAGCCGCGGCGCGAACGGGCAAGGCCGATTTCCGCCTGACGAACCTGCAAGCGCTCGATTTCCCGATCAACGGGCAGATCGAGCGTGAGGCCGACGTGGAAATCGCTGTCATCAGGGCGGAATCCTGATTGCCACCACCGACGATCGTTATCGGTGGGCAAACCCGCTGAGGCATGCAGGTTGAGATCGGGCAACAGGCCGTTCTTCGCGTTGGCGAGGGCGCGCTTGCTGTCATCCACTTCATCGCGGGTCGTCTGAAGATCGAGCCGGAATTGAAGCGCGGCGTTGACGGATTGATCCATGAGCGGCCCGGGCGTGGCGAGACCGAGCTCGCTTTGCAGAATGACGACATCGGTTTCGGTAGAGAGGCCGATGCGAATCTTGAAGCGATCGACGGCAAGACGGTACTGCTCGAGCTCGGAGTTGAGCGTGTCACGCGCGAAGAGCGTGGACTGCTCGGCGAGCGCGGCCTGGTAGCGTGCGGAGCGGCCGACCCGATAGCGGGCTTCTTCCTGCTCCTGCACCTTCATCAGACTTTCAACGCGGACCTTGCTGTTCTCGATGAATTTCTGCTGGACGACAAGGTTGAGGAAATCGCGCACGATGTCGTTGCAGAATTCCCTGCGGAAGCGCTCGAAGGTTCGAGCTGCGTAAATCAGGTTGCGTTCATCCTGGATGAGGTCTTCGCGGGCGATTGTTCCGGCGCCTCGGAGGAGCGGAATGTCAGCCTGCACCAGCACGTCGGCGGACTCGAAATCCTCGCCGGCAACACGTTCGTGCAGGTCTTCGGTTGCGTTCGCAAGAGCGCGGGCGGAGACCTGGCCGCCGTAGGGAAGGCGGTTGGTCACGGAGAGCTCACTGACAAGATCAAGGGAAGAGTCATAGAGTCCGCCATCACCGACGGAGTTCATGTTCGCACTGACTTCGGCGAAGAAGATGGGGCCCCATCGGTGACGTTCCATCAGGAGGCGCAGGGCTGCGAGCAAATAGTCCTCTTCCGCAAATCGATATTCGCGGCTGGTTGAGAAGGCTGTCATCAGCGCGGTGGAAAGGTCGAGCTTGATCGCCCCTTCAGGGGTCAATTGATAGCCTTCGAGCCTTTTTTCGACGCTGGCCTCTTCCTCACCGGGCGGAATGCGCAGGTCTTCCGCCTTGGGATTCAGTGTTGCGGGATGTTCGTTGGTCCATTCACGTTCACCGAAGCCCGAGGCTTTGATGGAGGCGGAGGACTCCTCATTCCATCGCACGCGCGGTTGAATGGTGTCGCTGCCGAGGGTGTCGGCGGATTCACCGATGACTCGCTCGACCCGGCGGTCAATCTGCTCCATCGAACTGCCGCAGGCGG
>DASZQE010000348.1:0-3531 GCA_035550175.1 Phycisphaerales bacterium
CTACTGCAAACTCCACACCCGGCCCCTCGCTGGGCTTCCAATGCAAATGCATCTGCTTAACCCGGCCGGACAGCGCCATGCGATCCCACTGTCGCCGAACCATGATCGGCAGCATCCGATACATGCGATCATCCAGCGTCACTTCCTTGATGAGACATTCTTCCTCGTTGGTTTTCTTGTTCCACTTTCCCTGCAATTGAATGCCGGCATCCCCCAGTTCCGTTCCCTGCTCATCGATTTCGGAGAGCTCGAATTCGTACCAACCATCCTTTGCCTCAGTCGGCTCAAGCCACCCGGCCACACGCCGTTCACCAACCGGCGTGTACCGTCCAGCCTCATGCCGGCCGACTTCAATCACAGCATCGTGAATCCGAATTTTGGGAGACATTCGCTGATCGCCTGCTCGGATGACTTCAGGCGCGAGCTGCATGAAGTTGTAGAGCCAGGGCTTGGTGGCGTCTTCACTGAGTCGGAGCGTCAGACCGTCAAGAACGATGTTCGTGAGACGAATTCTCCCTCTTTGCAGTGCGCCGGGATCGACGGTGACCTCCGCCTCTTTGACTTTCGCGATCGTACCGCCTTCGCCGGCGATCTGCGGCACGGAGAGTGTCATGTCCGACGCGCGGAACTTTCCGTTGCCTTCGTACTCGACGCGGTCAATCGTGACATCGCCTCCGAGTCGTTCCGCAAGCAGGGGCGCCAATTGCCATCCGAGAAACCAGGGACGAGTCACCGTCCAGAGCGCGATTCCGGCCAGGAGCGCCATCAAACCCACGGACAGGCCGGCGCGTTTCAACCATTTGCGCCGTCGGCGTCGATACCGTTTGTGATGGACCATCCCGTGGCTCATGCTCAATCCAATATCAATTCCAATTTGAGTTCAAGAAAACCATTGTAGGAGAATACTCAGCAGCGCCCCGCTTCCTACAATCGACCTCTTCATCCCGTAATTGTTCGATTCTGCCACGGATTTCATATTCCATCATGAAGGAGGCCGCTTCGGGCCATGCGAATAGCACTCACGGGCGCATCAGGTTTTATCGGTTCGGTCATCGCTCGCCGAGCACACGCTGCGGATCACCAGGTTACGGCGCTTGTTCGGCCGACGAGCAGAATGGACCACATTCGGCCGTTTGTGGATCGATTCGTGACCGGCCAACAGGATGATGAATCTGCATGGCCCGAATTTCTTCAGGATGCGGACGTGGTTGTTCATTGCTCGGTCGATTGGACTCCCATACGAGCGAAAGACCCTGCCACCCATTTGCGGACGAACCTGTTGTCGTCGATCAATCTGCTGTACGCATCGTCACCCCGCCAGTTCATCTACATTTCTTCAATTGCGGTTCACCATGACATGCGACCTCGCTGGCACGGCCAGATTGATGAAGACCATCCGCTGCGCCCCAGCTCACTGTACGGAGCATTGAAGGCGTCGGTTGAGGCCCATCTCTGGCATGCACACTTTGCGGACAACCGGCATACCTGCGCCGTGCGCCCGTGTGCTGTTTACGGGATTGACCCGGCATTGGATCGATCCATCGGTTATCCGATCATCAACGACATCAAGACCAAGCAGGCGTACGCTCGCGCAGGAGGAGGAAAATTTGTTCATGTTGACGACGTGGCGCTTGCGGTGATCAACGCGATCGACAATCCGTCCGCATCAGGCCGTGCGTATAACCTTGCGGACACATACGCCCGGTGGGCAGACCTCGCGGTGATGGCGTCGGACATACTCGACATCAAAGCGGATATCGATCTTTCAAGCCCTCCGCATCCAAAGAACCATTTCACGAAAGATGCTGCGCACTCGCTGGGAGTTGCTCTGGATCGCGGTCATGACGGACTTCGTGATCACATACAGAACCTGATCTCCGTGATGAACAAATGATGCGCTCCAGCTATGCTTGAGACGATCGATTTCCGCCGTTTCGCCGGCGTTTCAAGATCTGATTTTTGCCATGCCCCACGTCGCCCAGCTCATTGATCTCAACAAGACCTACTACAAGCCCGACGGCTCGGTGCTGGTGCAGGCTCTGAAATCGTTGACGTTGAATATCGACCAGGGCGAATACATCGCCATCATGGGTTCATCGGGTTCGGGAAAATCAACGCTAATGAACCTGCTGGGCTGCCTGGATCGCCCGACGTCAGGCTCCTACATTCTTGACGGGCGGGATGTTGCCACGCTCACCGATGATGAACTCTCACGAGCACGAGGCGAAAAGATCGGATTCGTGTTTCAGGCGTTCAATCTCATTTCTGAACTGGACATTGTCCACAATGTCGAAGTGCCTTTGTTCTATCAGCGCGTGCCGCCTCATGAACGGCGACGTCAGGCTCTGGAAAAACTTTCCGCGGTCGGATTGTCCGAGCGACTGACCCATCGTCCACGAGAGCTTTCCGGGGGTCAGCAGCAGCGCGTCGCCATTGCGCGGGCGCTGGTGACCAATCCCGCCATCCTGCTTGCCGACGAACCGACTGGAAATCTTGATTCCAAGACCGGGGAAGAGATTCTCTCGCTGTTTGACAGTCTCCATGCCACGGGTATGACCATCATCATGGTGACGCATGACCCGCGTGTCGCAGGACGCTGCCAGCGCACGGTACGACTTCGTGACGGCCTGTTGGAATCCGATGTCTTGAATCCGACAAACGGCATTTCTCAAGCGAATCACTAAGATTTGCGATGTCGTTCGTGTGCATCATATTTCATTCCGGTCTGAACGCGCAAATTGATTGTGGCGAACCCCGCACTCATCCTCGGCATTGATCCCGGTCTCAAACTTACCGGGTATGCGTGCATTTCGCCGAATGCGCGAAACCCCATCGACCACACACTTGTGGAAGCCGGCGTGATTCGGCTCAATCCGCGGCACTCCCTTTCCCGCCGACTTCACCAGTTGCACACCGACCTGAACGAGGTCATCACGGAGCATTCGCCGGGATTGCTCGTGGTCGAAAAACTGTTCTCGCACTACAAGCAGGTTCGCACGGCCATCATCATGGGACATGCGCGTGGCGTCATTCTGCTAGCAGGACAGTCACACGACATCCCACTGGTTGAGATCGCCCCGACTGAAGTCAAGAAATCCACCACCGGCAACGGACACGCCACCAAGCGGCAGATGCAGCTGGCTGTCATGGCCCAGTGCCGACTCAAGGCGCCGCCTTCGCCGCCTGACGTTGCGGATGCCATTGCGCTGGCTCTTTGTGCTGCACGACGCATGTAGGCGGGATAGATTCACACGCTCAGTACATCGCTAATCGCCGATGATCTTGATCAACGCTCGCTTTGGTCGTCTTCCATCAAACTCGCCATAGAAAATCTGCTCCCACGGCCCGAAATCCAGCTTTCCTTCCGTGATCGCCACCACGACTTCTCTGCCCATGATCTGCCGCTTCAGGTGTGCATCCGCATTGTCCTCGCCGGTGTCATTGTGCCTGTATTTGCTGACAGGTTCATGCGGGGCCAGTGCTTCAAGCCATTTCTCGTAATCGTGATGCAGACCGCTTTCATTGTCGTTG
>DASZQE010000349.1:0-5686 GCA_035550175.1 Phycisphaerales bacterium
AGGGACAAGAGGTGAGCACATCAATGTACACCACGCGGGCTGCAAGGGTGAAAATTGCAGAGGCTCTGGCGGTGCAGACGGGAACGCAGGTGGCACAATTGTTCTACAAGCATGAACCCAAGGCGCTTGGGTCGAGTTTGAATCCCCAGTGAGCAGCAACGTGCCTGTGGTGTTTCTGGTTGATCCACGGAGACCGGGGAGCGATGCATGCGCGATGGCGCGATGGGTGGATGCATGGCGGTCGATGAACAGTGATGATGGGTGTGGGCCGGAAGCAATCGTGCTGGGAGGGCGGGTAGAACGAACGGAGGCGGAGCGCGAGGGGATGTTGGTGCTGGACAATGTCCCGGTGCGGCGCAGCGCGTTGATGCCGGGGGCAAGGCGCGTAGCGAAGGCAATTGAGCGAGCGGCGAGCGAGAGGCAAGGATCCGTGATTCATGCGCTGGGGTGGGAGTGCGCAGCGATGGCGCGAGCGTTGAAGTCAACAATCGGCCTGGTGGCCAGTGTGGAGCGCGAGCCAGAGACCAAGCTGGTCGGGTGGTTTGCTCGCATGGCGACACGAAGTCGCAGGATGACACTGCTGTGTGAGCAAGAGTACGGCCATGCTGAACTTATTCAGACGGGACGGAATGACATCCATATCGAGGCTTTGCAGGGATGGACAGTTGACGCGAAACGATTGATCGCGCGAGATGCAGTGCGGCGCGAATGGATCGAGCGTGGATTGATTGACGATGAGACGGTGGTGATCGGCGTGCTGGGCGAGGCGGCGAGTTGTGATGCGTGGGTGGCAGCGAACATGGGATTGCGATGCATGCTGGCAGGGATGAACGCACGGCTGGTGGTGCATCCGGATGTTCGACGCCTGGCACATGCGCGGGGATTGTCGCATGAGTTCAAATTCGGAGAGTTGTTCATATTGGATGAGCGCGTTGCGAGACCATGGGAGCTGGTGTGCGGATTGGATGCAGCGATGACTCCGCCGTTGGTGAGCACAACTCAGCGGATAATCGGCGATGGTCCAGTGCCGTGGGTTGTGAGTGATTCACGAGGACGAGTCCATCATGCCAAGGGCGAGATTGCGTGGTGCCATGAAGCTGACACAGTGGTGATTGTTGAAGAGGAGATGTGGCTGGGGCCATGGCTTGAGGAGGGATTGCAGGCGATGTTTGTAGAGAGCGGGGAATGGAACATGGCGTGCGGGTTGATCATGGAGCGATTTGGACACCAAGGATTGAATGGGGTGAATGGGAGGATGAGTAAGCATTCACTTACAAAGGATCGCGATTTTGAAACGATCAAGCGGGCCTATATTCATGCGGCGGGATTTGCGGAGACGAGGGCCGGATAGCCGACAATAATCCGGTTGGTGCAGATGAATCTGCGGAGGGGCATGAGGCGGGATGCACGAAGAAGAGGATCAGGAATGAGTCCATCGTGGATGGTGCAAGCGGCGCGCGTTCGAGTGATTTCGTGGCGGAAAGCGACGGCGGCGCTGGGATTCATGCTGGCGGCGAGTTATGCGGCGGGAGTCGGACAGGGACCAGGCACAGCATCGGCGCCACTTGGCCCGACGGAACCGTTGTACGTCATCATTCCGCAGGACAGCAAGCCGGGAACGATGCGATGGAACAATTCCGAGGTGGAATTGCCGACGGAAGTTGTGTGGCGACCGATCTGCGGGAGCGCGCCGAGGAGCATGACTCGTGCGGAGCTGGCGACGTTTGCGATGCGACGCATGAACCGATTGAAGATGGAGCACCGGGACGAATCGCAAGACGTGGATGGCGCGGATGAGGGCGGGATTGCATCGAGCGGCCTGAAGGTCGTGTTCAATGCAGACCCGGGCACGCCGAGCTCGGCGATTTCGGCGATGACTCGAGTCGCGACATACTTGAAAACGCAGTTTGATGATTCACTGACCATCAAAGTGACGGTGGGGTTTGATCACATGGCACCAGGAGTCCTCGGCGCGACGAGCACGCCGTATCAAGAAGTTTCGTGGGCGAATTCACGAAACGCATTGCAGGATGACATGGATTCAAATGACACGATCCAGAATTACCTGCCGAGCGGCTCGACGATTCCGGTGCGGTACAACGGATCGAGCACATCGATCACGAACGAGACGCGCGTGTTCTGGACGCGGGCGAACTATCGTGCGGCGGTGGGAAATGTCTCAGGCACGGTGGCGGACATCGTGTTCAACGACAACTTTCAGTGGGATTGGAATCCCTCGAACGGCGTGAACGGCATCAGCTTCGAAGACGTGCTGATTCATGAAATCGGGCATGTGCTGGGGTTCACATCAGGCACAGATTTCCGCGTCAATGACATTGAAACGCTGGACATTTTCCGGTTTCAGAGAACGGATAACGGACATGACTACAATCCGGATTCAACTTCTGATTTCAAGAAGCGTCCGAGGCTGGCATCGTTCAACAATCCGAATGATGAGCAGATTGTGGACATTGTGAGCAAGGAATACCGGATGTCGGACGGCGATCCATACCAAGCGAGCCATTTCCGAGAACAGAACTCAAACATCGGCTTGATGGATCCGGCGCTGGCACCGGGCGAAACGCATTACCCGAATTTCTATTCGAGCGCGGACCTGAAAATGCTGGATGCCATCGGCTGGGACCGATAGGCGAAGGATGTTGCGCGAGTACCATGCGTTGACCGATGGCGCAGCGAATTGGCAAACAGCGACGACGAGCGGCTGAACGAGCTAAGGACACGGCGCGCGGGAAGGCGCTTGGGCCGTGGGCATTCACGGCGGCGCGGTGGCGCGAAATCACATTCTTTGCGGCGATTCTGGCCGCGCTACTGGTTGCGTACGGGCCGGCGCTGCATGGCGGATACCTTTTTGATGATCACTATCTGATTGAGCAGAATCCGAACATGGATACGGCGAGCGGACTTGCACGAATGTGGTTCGCGCCGACGAGCGTGCCGGATTTCTATCCACTGACGTACACGAGCTGGTGGGTTGAATTGGCGATCTTCGGCGCGAGAAACACCGAGATTTCGCACGCACTCAATGTGGTGTTGCACGCATTGAACGCCCTGCTGGTGTGGATTGTGCTGCGAAAGCTGAAGGCACCGGGCGCGATGGCGGCGGCGGTGATTTTTGCGTTGCATCCGATTCAGGTGGAAAGCGTCGCGTGGCTGAGCGAGCGGAAGAATGAATTGTCGGGCGTCTTTTATTTCGCTTCGCTGTATGCGTTTGTGCGGAGCATCGGTGGAGACGAACATTCCAGTGCCGTCACGAACGTGTCGCAGCGTGGAAGATTGTGGCTCGGGGTGTCGCTTGGATTTTTTGCATTGGCGTTGTTGAGCAAGCCGGTGACGATGACCCTGGCGGGTACGCTGGTGATTGCGGCGTGGCGAGTAAAGGGGAAAGTCAGGTGGAAGGAGCTGCGGATGATTCTGCCATTTGCGGCGATTGCGTTGCCGATGGCCGGGTTAACGATGTGGCTGCAGTCGCATCACGTTGAGGCACGCGGCGAGGAATTTGATTTGAGCGTGATGCAGCGAGTTGTGCTGGCGGGGAACGTCGCGTGGTTTTATGTGTGGAAGACGGTGTGGCCAGCGGAATTGAGCTTTGCGTATCCGCACTGGATGCCAGATGCGGGTGATTGGCGATGGTGGATGTGGCCTGCTGGAGCGGTTGTTGCCGGAGGCGGGTTGTGGTTGCTTCGGAAGCGCATTGGAGCGGGGCCGGCGCAGGCGATGGGGCATTTTCTGTTGACGATTGCGCCGGCGCTGGGATTCGTGAACATCTACTGGCACAAGTACTACTACGTTGCGGATCACGTGGCGTACCTGGCTGTGATCGGGGTGATCGCGTGCACGGCGGGCGGGATCGCGTGCGTGTTGCGACGAGTGATTCCAAGTTCATCGCTGAGGACGAACGTCGGGGCGATAATAGTATTTTTCGTGGTGGTTGGGCTGGGAGCCAAGACGTGGACTTACGCACATGAATTTGCGGACGAGGAAGTGTTGTGGCGCGACGTGCTGCGCAAGGATGCGGATTCGATCGTGGCGATGAAGAGTCTGGGGACGATTCTGCAGACGAAGAATCAGACGAAGGGCGCGATGGAGATTCTGAGAGAGGTTGTGCGCAGGAGGCCGAATGACGCGGAGGCTCATTTCAACCTTGGGTACTCGCTTGAAATTGCGGGCGATGCGAACAGCGCGGCGGCTGAGTACACGACGTGCATCGAAATGGTTAAGGCGAAAGATGAGTGGCAATGGTCGAAAGATGAGCGAAAATCGCTGGCGGATGCGGAGGTGAACCTTGGTGTGATGGCGGAGCGAGAGAAGAAAGCTGATGAAGCTGAGCGGAGATACGTGCTCGCAGTGCAAGTCGAGCCGAGGCACGCGATGGGGTGGTACCGGCTGGGATTGTTGCACGCAGGACGAGGCGAGTGGACAGATGCGGAGCAGGCGTTCGCAGTGACATGCGAGGAAAGTCCGGGATTTGCAGAAGCGCACATCAATCATGGCGTTTCGCTGGCGCAATTGGGACGGCGCGAAGACGCGATCAGCGAATTGGAACGTGGACGCGACCTGACGGAAAATGAAGGACTGCGTTCACATGCGGAGGAATTTTTAAAACGGGTTCGGGGTCGATAGGTGAACGGAAAGGTCGTCGGTAGAGCGAGTGCTCAACAAGATTGGTTCAGACTGTCAAAGTGGGAGAGCTTGCGAATCGAATAATGAGCGGCCACAATCAAGTTGAATTGAAAATGAACGTGAGCAGAGCGGGACAAGCACAGAAGCAGCTGCGGGGCCGACGAAAGCGGGCCCGGGCGCGGATTCGACTTGCGGCGTCGGCCGTCGTCGTGGGGATGATGTGTGCGTTAAGCGGATGCGCATCGCCTGCGGTGATTGCGGCGGCGGCGGCGACGGCTGGATTCACGCTGGCGCAGGGACAGGCGGAAGCGTACATCAACGGGAAACTGAAAGCTGCGCGGATGGTCTCGTTGCAAGAGGGTTATGAAGCGACGCTGACGATGGCGGATGAATTGAAGCTGGATGTCAAGGAGAAATACTGTCGGAAGACCGAGGCGTATGTTCGCGCGCAGGCGAAGGACGGACCATCGATCAAGGTGACGCTCCAGGCGAAGAGCCCGATGATCACGAAGTTCATCATTCGCGTGGGATTGATGGGGGATCAGGCGGTGTCATCGCTGGTATTCTGGCGGATTGACAGTCATCTGCCGGCAAGTGCAAAGATGGCTGCGAGCGCGCCGGCACAGACGGTCCCTGTGGTGATGCCTCCGGTTGTGCCCGGGGTGGAACCGGCGCCAGAACCTGTTGAGGCGCCAGCGAACAAAAAGGATTCGTCTGCTGAGACTGCAGCTGACACGCGGCCTGAAGAAGAATAACTAGGCATGGGTTTGCATGGGGAATTGGCGCGGCGTACGCTTGCGCGTTCTGAGCCGGGGTTGGAGGCTGCACCATGCACCGATTGATTCTTCGTCGTTTGATTCTTGGCGCTGCGCTGCTGATGACTGCGGCGGCGGCGAACGTGAGCACAGTTGAGCGCGGGCATGATCCGTGGGTGTTCAGATGCGTGCTGGACAAACACGCGCGCATGGCGGTGGTGGCGATCAGCAAGCCGTTGTGGATTTGTTATGACGCGACGGATTGCACGATGAAAGAGGCATGGCACGGC
>DASZQE010000350.1:0-2105 GCA_035550175.1 Phycisphaerales bacterium
GGGATGGTTGTCGGGAGCGTGCAGTCGGGCAAGACGGCAAATTACTGCGGCCTGATCTGTAAGGCGATGGACGCGGGCTATCGCCTTATCGTTGTACTCGCAGGAATGCACAATAATCTCCGCAGCCAGACCCAATACCGGCTGGATGAAGGCGTTCTCGGGCGCGATAGCCAGAAGGATCGACAACTTGACCAGGCCAACAGCTTGATTGGCGTCGGAAGGTTGTTCGGTCAACTGCTCCCCGTACACACCCTCACCAGCAGCCTTGACGACGGAGATTTTCGCGCTCCGAAAGCCGACACAGGTGTCACAATCGGTGGCGACCCAGTAATCCTCGTCGTCAAGAAGAACGGCAGCGTCCTGCGCAATCTCCTTAAATGGGTTCTTCATGTCCGGGGTGAGGAGTTACAAGGCGAGAAGCGCAAGATCATCCGCGGTGTCCCCTTGCTGGTGATCGATGACGAGGCGGATAACGCCTCAATCAACACGAAGGACCGCAAGGGAAAGAAGGCGGAGGACAGTGATGTCACCGCGATCAACGGACGCATTCGGGAGCTGCTGGACGCATTCGAGAAGAGCGCGTACGTCGGCTACACTGCAACCCCGTTCGCCAACATCTTCATCAACCCCGACGCGGAAACGCCCAAACACGGCGAGGATCTCTTTCCCCGCAGCTTTATTCTCAATGTTTCCCCGCCATCAAACTATGTCAGCCCGTCCCGCGTGTTCGGTCTCGATGGCGACCCCGATTCAGGCATCGAATCGAGACAGGAACTCCCGCTTTTCCGGTTGGTAAATGACCATGAGGCGGTATTCCCAAGCAAACATAAGAAGGATCTTCACGTCCCCGCACTGCCGGACACACTGGTTCATGCACTGCACTCGTTTGTGCTCGTGTGCGCTGCCCGCCGCGCGCGGGGCCAGACTGAAGTCCATAACTCCATGCTTGTGCATGTCACCCGGTTCGTGGACGTGCAACATCAGGTTGCACAGCTGATCCAACAACAAGTTGACTCCATTCGCCGCAAGCTGGCAATGGGCGAGGGCGAACGCCGGCACACTCTGCATTCAGAGTTGCAGCGTCTCTGGCAGGACGAATTTGAACCCACAAGCGCAACAATCCGCGCAATGTCCTCCGATGACAATCTCCCTAAAGTCTCATGGGCGCAGGTGGCCGCAGAACTGTCAGAAGCGGCGGCTCGCATCGAAGTCAAGGAAATAAA
Source organism: Phycisphaerales bacterium (assembly GCA_035550175.1). Taxonomy (GTDB): domain Bacteria; phylum Planctomycetota; class Phycisphaerae; order Phycisphaerales; family SM1A02; genus DASZQE01. The sequence continues at coordinate 1,224 of DASZQE010000350.1, forward strand.
CGGACACGCCACCGACGCGCTTGATTACGTCGCTCATCGCCAGGGATTCAATGTCGTGGCGGTGGGAGGCGACAAGCTCTCGCGAGGCCTCACGCTGGAAGGCCTTTCGGTAAGCTATTTTCTTCGCGCCTCACAGATGTATGACACGCTGATGCAGATGGGCCGCTGGTTCGGTTACCGTCCCGGATACTTGGACCTCTGCCGCCTTTTCACGACTGATGATCTGCGCCGCTGGTACAGGCACATCGCGCTCGCAGAGATAGAGCTGCGGCGGGAATTTGACCGCATGAAAGACGCCGGCCTCACGCCGCGGAGGTACGGATTGCGCGTTCGAGAACATCCTGGCGGATTGCTGGTTACCGCCATGAACAAGATGTCCCACGCTCAAACGCAGCGGCTCTCCTATGCCGGCCAGCTTGTTCAGACCGCACATTTCATCCCAAGCCAAAAGGTTGTCCGCGATAACTCCGATATCGTTGACCGATTCCTCCAAAGCATTGGGGGCTCCAAATCGGCCAAGGAAACCAACGCTGCCTGGCTGTGGCAGAATGTTCAACCTGCGCAGTTGCTGGATGGATTGCTGCGCGATTTCGCCGTGGCTTCCGAGGGGTGGCGTCTACAGAAGCCGGAATTGATGGAGTTCATTCGCAAGCAGACTGCAATTGGTGAATTGACCAATTGGACCATTGCACTCGTGAACACGCGCGGAGACGGCGGAACTTGTAGTCTCGCGGGATGCAAAACCGGGATCGCCGAACGCAAGCCGGAGGAGGGCTCATGGGATACCGACAAGATTCCTGCCGTATATGCTTCACGCAACGCGAATATTCAAAGCCCCTCGCATCAAGCACTCGACCTAGCAGAGATGAGACTGGACACGGC
>DASZQE010000351.1:0-2259 GCA_035550175.1 Phycisphaerales bacterium
CAAGGCCGACCCCGAGCAGCGCGATGGCTCCGGAAGACTTGCACGCGATGGTCGTGCCAAGCTGAACCAAAGCGAGAACGGACACAGGGATATTTCGGATTTTCTTCAACGAATGAGAATGCCAAAGCCAGACGCCGATGAGCGATGCGCTTGCCATCCACATGCCGCACATGAGACCGTGGCGCATGAAGACCATCGGGCGATAGCCTCCGTAGCGCATGGTCATTGCAAAGCTGCTGGGATGGAAGCCGTACACCCAGCGGTGAAATTGCGGGCTCATGCGAAGTTCGACAAGACAGAACGGGACGTAGATGAGACCGCCGATGAAGATTCCGATGGCCAGTTCACGGATGCCGGTGATCGATGAGAAGTACAGGCGACCGACGAGGTATGGCATGCCCCAGACGAATGCTTCGTGCAGGATGCTGGAGAATGCGTCATATGCGCCATAGCCGTTCACAAACGAAGAAATGCACGACGCGGTACACCACACAAGGGCGGGGATGTCCACCCAACTGAGTCGAAGAGCGGAAAGCGACTTGGCATCAAACAGGAAAATGCCGGCAAACGCACCGAAGCTGGTGGCGGTGATTTTCGTAAGGTCGGGAAAGCCAGGAAGGCTGATGGCGGATTCGGGAAGAAACATCCATGCGGCGATGTATGCGACAAGAACGGCCCGGCGAGGGGGCATGGTCGCAAACAGAAGGATCGCCACGAAGATCCAGCCGAAGAGGGTGATGGGGACGAGAATCGGCACGTTCTAGGGAAATTATCGGCCGCAGGAGGACCACGATTCAAGGCAAGATCGAGAAGAGGGACGGGAAAAGTGAGGCTGCTGCGGCAGCGATTCTACGGTGTTCAGAGGGGTGAGGATCGGGAGAATCAGGAATCCGAGGCCACTGCGGAGGCGGCGTGCTTTCGGCGGAGGTAGGCCTCGTAACGCCGTTTGACCGCTGAGAGGAGCTTGTTGGGCGAACGTTCCCAGTGTGCACCGACCACGAAGGCCTGTGGGCCGAATGTTTTCTTGAAACGGCCGGGTCCGCCAGAGGTTGAAACCATGTCAGAGCTCTTGAGACCGAGAGACTTGGCATCTTTCATCGCGCGCCAATGCAAAGCGTTGTGAGCGGGGAGTTCACGGAACTCGGAGAAAGATGCACCGCCCCAGTAGTACATGGTGTGAGCATCGAACGGAAGAACGAGCGTGGCGATGCGTTTGCCTTCATAGAAGGCTGAAATGACATGCAGGCGATTCACCGGGCGAAGATTGTTCCACACACCCACACAGAATTCGCGGGTGTGGGTCGGCTGAATGCCTGACTTGGAAAATGTTTCAAGCGACATGGCCCAAAAGTCCTCGAGGAAATCGGGCGCGGCTTCCTCACGAATCTCGATGCCGAGTTTCTCGGCCTTGCGAATGCGGGATCGACATTCGCCTTTCATGTTGTTCCAAATGGCGTCTTCGGACTGCGTCAGATCGATGAGATAGGTTTCGAGATCGGTGACCTTGGTGAACCCAGCGGCGGCAAAGTCGAACGGGCAAGGGTTGCCGACGGTTTTGACTGCGGCGTATGCGTACCACTTGAACAAGCGATGTCCGAGAAATGCGTTCAAGATCGCCTGGGCGTCATTGGGATCTGCGGAGTTCGTGATGGGACCGATGTAGGCGGTGCTCCAGCCCGGAAGCGGCGAGCCGATGACACGGAATGGACCTTTTCGCATTTCGAGATACGGCCAGAAAGCGATAGGCGACCCGTTGCGATCCGCGCGAGCGGCGAAGATGCGAACATTGTGTGATTTGGAAATCGTTGTGAGCCACGCCCGCGAGTGGAACACCGATGCGCCGGGAAAATGTGCGAGCAGCGCATCGATTTCACTCGGTTCAACGGGACGGACCTGGATGGGGGAATCAGTGGGCATGAGCGGGTGCGGATGATGGCGAGGAAGCTAAAACATCGGCCATTGTGCAGACCGTCATGTGCAATTCGCGGGCGCGGGCGAGCAGAAGTTGCGTAATTTGCAATACGTACTGTTGGCGGTCAGGTCCGCGATCATGGCTGTGGAGCAGCACGACTGCTCCGGAAGGTGATCCTGCATGAGTGCCGGAAGGAAGAATCTGATCCACGATGGATTGGGGATTCGGAAGCTCCGGCCATGTATCGCCGCTATCCGCAGTCCACCACGCAAGTGGAACGCGAAGACGGCTGGCAGCGAACCAAGAAAAAATGGTGAGCTTGCCGAAAGGAGGCCGAAATGCGGCGT
>DASZQE010000352.1:0-2380 GCA_035550175.1 Phycisphaerales bacterium
TCCTCTTTTCCAACACCCTCGGCACCGCGCTCGGCGATTTCCTCGCCGACGATTCCGGCCTTGGATTCGCCGGCGGCGCAGCCGTCATCGGCGCAGCCATCGCTCTCATCGTCCTGCTCTATCTCCTCACGCCGCTCTCTCGCGTCGCCCTCTTCTGGGTGGCATTCGTGCTCACTCGTCCCTTCGGCGCAACCTTCGGAGACGTCCTCGCTCGCGGACACGATGAAGGCGGCCTCGGCTTCGGCCCCGCCGGCTCTTCCGCCGTCCTCGCCATCATTCTCATCGCCGTCATCTTCTATACCTCGCGCAAACCGACCCGAACCAAGGCGTCTCCCGCTGCCGCATCAACATCTCAGCCTTCCACGATCCACCAGTAACATTCCTTCTTCAGAACAATGCAGCTTTAGCTGCATGAAACCAGCCCACTTGAATTCAAAATACTGCATCAGAATGAGTGTTTGAGAATCAACGGCTCATTCTTGCCGATAACGAGCTTGTTCCAATACTCGCAAAGCAGCCGCAACAAATCAGAACTTCAATTGAGCCGCCCACACTCAACCGCTCTTCGCAAACCCTCAGCAGATGAACTTCGTCTGCTCACCCATCTCGTTTCGAAATCATCCAGTCTCCAATTAATGGAGAATTGGACCGACACCCTATTGGTGAACGAAATGGATGATGGAGGCATGGGGAGCCTGAAACTTGCTCCATCAGGGACTCTGTTTCAGAACGCGCGCTTTGGCCGAATGGCAGGCGATTGCATGTTCAAGGACTCTGATGGCATCGATGTCATCGCTTCACTGTACGTGGACAAGAACAATCAGCTCTTCGAACTCGACCTATGGAAGGTTGATTTCACCAAACTGATTTACATCCCGGAACTCTTTCTGGAAGTGAATGCACTCCCTTGATTGAAATCGCCATTCAATCACGTGCATCCGCTTCCTCCTCCTTCCTCAGAACAATGCAGCGCGAGTTGCATGAAACCAGAACTCATCATTCTGTTTATTCTTCTCTTCCCTCATGCCTATTGCCTATTGCCTCTCTGCTTCACTTCCTCTCCCCCACCACCACCCGCCACAATTCCTCATGATCCTTCAGCACCCGCACATTCGTGAGCCGCGCATTCTCGCTCGCCATCTTCAGCGCTTCATCCTTCTGTGATTCCGCGATCTCCACCGCCAACAGCCCCCCTGCTTTCAATAACCCCGGCGCTTCCGCAATCACGCGACGCACAAACTCCAAGCCATCACGCCCGCCGCGCAGCGCGCTCGCTGGCTCATACTCCTTCACGTTTCGTTCCACTGCTTCCCATTCCGCATCGCTGATGTAAGGCGGATTCGAAACAATCACGTCAAATAAAAATTCTTCTTCCCCTTCTCTCCTCTGTCCTGGGTTCTGGGTGCCGTGCCCTTTCCGGATTCCCTCCACCAGATCGCCTTCCACAAACTCCATCCGCTTCTCAACGCCATGCTTTGCCGCATTTCGCTTCGCCAGTTCCAGCGCTGCAGGCACGATGTCCGTCATCACCACGCGCGCCGTCGGCAACTGCAGCGCGAGCGAAATCCCGATGCATCCAGTCCCCGTCCCGATGTCAGCAATCCTTAACTCCTCCTCCCTGAGGGGGACAGAGACGGGCGTTGGGGGTGGGTGAAGCGCAGGGACTTCAGATCGTTCTGTCTCGTCGCCTTTGGTATATTTGGCCTTGTTCCACTCCAGCACCGCCTGCACCAGCGTCTCAGTGCTCGGCCGCGGAATCAGCGTCGATCGGTCCACCTCGAACTCATGCGAGAAAAACCACGCGCTGCCCGTGAGATACTGCACGGGCTCATGCTTCGCCGCACGCGCGACAAGCTCGCGCAGCGAACTTAATTCCGCAGCCGACGCCGGTCGATCTGCTTCCATGTAAAGCTTAAGTCTTTCGCACTTGAGAACGTGTGCCAGCAGCATCTCCGCCGTCACTCTTGGCGAATCCACGTGCTTGCTCGCAAAATGATCCGTCATCCATTTCAGCAGTTTCCGCGTCGTCCATCCTCCTTCAGGAACCGCGCTCGTTGCAGCGCTTGATTGCGCAGCGGCGCCGACTCCCTTCACGCCCGTGATGTTTCCGCCTGCTTCGCCCATTCAGGAAGTGTACGCTGGCCTGACGAAATGCTCGAAAACCGCGCTCATTCATCAACATCAATGGAGAATCGTCAACGCCGGCTCGCGCCCCTCTGTTCATCAATTTCACGATCCGCCAATTTCACCCTTCGATCCTTGATCATCACGGATCATCTTCGCGCATCAATCAGGAATGGATTTTTCATCTGTCGTGCGGAAAGCCGCTGTCGTCTCACGTTGTCACGGGTTGTGAGCGGTTGTGGAAAATTTGGTTCAC
>DASZQE010000353.1:0-2801 GCA_035550175.1 Phycisphaerales bacterium
CAAGGTGAGCGGCTGCACGGTGCATTTCGTCGATGCGACCTACGACACTGGCCCGATCATCGTGCAGCGGACTTGCCCGGTGCTCGACGACGACACGCCCGAGGAGCTTGCGCACCGAGTCTTCGAAGAGGAGAAGATCGCGTACCCCGATGCGATCCGGCTGTTCGCCGAAGGCCGGCTGACGATCGAGGGCCGGTGCGTCCGGGTGAGGGAACGTGATCAAATGATTACGTGATTACGTGAAGAAGACACCGGAAGGGCGTGCCTTTTTCACGTAATCACGCATTCACGTCATCACGATCAGATCGCAAAACCGTAGGGTGTGCTTCAGCACACCGCCATGTAGATTTGGTGTGCTAAAGCACACCCTACGGCGCTATCTCACGTAATCACGTAATTACGATTCACGAACCACTGTTGGCGGATCACCCCCGGGAGACCCAAGGGGGCGATTCTCGGCGATCAATACCGATCTCTTCCGCCGCGGTCGCCGCGGTCGCGGCCACCGCCGCCGTAGCCACCCCGGCCGCCGCCACCACCACCACCGCCGTAGCCGCCGCGTCCACCACCACCGCCGCCACCCGGGCGGTCTTCGCGGGGACGGGCTTCATTGACGGTCAGGGCGCGGCCTTCGTGCTGCTTGCCGTTCATCGCGGCGATCGCGGCTTCGGCCTCCTGATCGGAACTCATTTCCACGAATCCGAATCCTTTGCTGCGGCCGGTCTCGCGGTCGCTGATGACCTGCGCCGACTGCACCTGACCAAATTCAGCGAACATCTGCTCCAGCGCCGAACTGTCAACGCCGTAGCTGAGGTTTCCGACATACAGCTTCTTACCCATTGCGAATGCTCCTTCAGATCCGTGTACGGACCTGTCCTTCGGAAGTGCGTGAGAGCGGCCCTGTGTGATACAGATGACGCGGTTCTTTCCGGGCGCGCATGCGAAAGAGGTTGCATCCAACCGATGCGGGGAGAGGCACTGACGGATACGTGAGTGTGGAATTCACTGATGCAGACACGTTCTCTACAGGCCGAGCATTAAGCGACCCGCCACCTTGCGGACATTCGTTATACCTTCCCGAGACCGCCGGTGAAAGCGAAAAATATTACACATTGAAGTGCGTCCACGCTTGGAAGCTTGTTGCGTGAATGGGGGCGGCGCAGTTCCTGCCGATATCGAGACATTCATGTCCATTTCAGCTCTTCGTTTTCCACCCCGATTCCCTGCGGAAACGACCGAGGCGCGGCTCTAAAAAAAATCCGTGTTCGTAACCGATCTTCACGATCTTTTTTTCGTCTAACTATTTGAGACAACCAAACGCGCGGCGGCGTGGAATCCGGGGCTGTAGTGATCGGAATCTGCATACAGGCCGGCCGGGCGGAAGGAGCGACACCATGATCAAGATCAAGCACCTGCTCGAAACGGTCGAGCCCGACGATGGAAAACGCATTTGGGTTGAATCGATCGGGCTGACCCGCGACCTCCAGGAATGGTGCTCGGTCACGCACCTTCTCTCAAACCTGGGACCCCCTATGACAATCTGGCGTTGGTACCAGGACCACCCCGAGGGGTATGAATACTTCCGGGGGAAGTATCATGAGTTTCTGTCTCAAGGCCCACGCAGGAAGGCCCTCACGCACCTGGCCAACGCCGGCTTGCAGGAGGACTTCACCCTGCTCCACCAGGGCGACGACCCCGCCCACAATTCCGCTACCGCACTGTACGAGTTCCTAACCGAACTCCAGACCTCGTGTCCTCCAGAATGAGTGGAGAGAAAGGCAGAGGGATGAGGGATTTGTGAGCTCCTGCCTCCACTCGCAAGAAGACAAGCGTCCCAAGACAGAATCTCACGCAGAGACACAGCGCGGGCTACGCCCGCAACCCAAGGATTGAGACGGCGATTCGGTTTACGATACTCCTGTTGAAAATGGGAGTACACATGCAGGCATTTCTCGAAAGGCATCGCGAGCAAATCGTTGGCGTTCTCGAAGGTTATGATCGGATGCGTTTCCGTGGCACTCTCCGATCGATTGCCCATGGCGATGGCTTCGAGGCGTTCCTTGCTGCCAGAAGGATACGATACGCGGAGTTCGCAGGGTTCGTGGAGGAACAGTCCCAGGCGCTCAAGGCCCATTTCGAGCAGATCGCGAAGAAGGCCTGCCGGCCGTCGCTGTACCTGGACTCCAGCCAGCAGAGCAAGGAGTCGATCGCTCTGGAGATCGCTCGTCGTGACGGCATCGAAGAGGGGTTGATTTGCCTGCTGCGTTGTGTCGAGCCGTGCATGAGCTTTTCCCTGCGACGCAATCACAACGGCAAGTTCGCGTTTGTCCGCGTGCAGCGCAAGTGCCTTTTTGCCTATTTCTACTATCTGGACCGCGAGTTTGGCCTGATGCATGTACGGGTGCAGACCTGGATGCCCTTTGACATGACCGTGTGCCTCAATGGACGCGAATACCTGGCCCGGCAGATGCGTCGGTCGGGGATTGGTTTTGAGCAGCGAGACAATTGTTTCACGCAGATTGACGATCTGCCCCGGGCGCAGGCGATGCTGTGGAAGCTCAATACGCGGAACTGGCAGCGATTTCTAAAGGCCATTGATAAGCGAATGAATCCGCTGGTACGGAAGCTGGGCATCAATGATTATTACTGGAGTCTGGCCCAGAGTGAGTACGCCACAGATGTGATGTTCAAGAGCGAGAAAGACCTTGATGAGCTGTACCCCGCTGGCTTCGCCTGTTGCGGGCGCATGGATTGATCCGAAAAGTGCCCAACACCCGCTACTACCGCGTGACCCAACAAGG
>DASZQE010000354.1:0-9789 GCA_035550175.1 Phycisphaerales bacterium
CAGGCTCGATCAACTTCAAGTGAAGCATCGGGACGCGGCCGTGAAGACCGAGCACATCGACCAGATGGCGCATGGCGCCCTCGGCGGGACCAACGGTCACGAAACCCGTGGCGACGCGCTCACCACGGATCGGCATTGCCGAAAACTCATTGAGCTCCATGCGCCGCGAAGTACGCAACACGTCATTGGTCTCTGCTCCGCGAGCCACTTCACGCTGGCGTCTACGGGCGAGCATAGCGCTGAGAGATTCGGACTTGCTGTTGGGGGCGGCGCGAACTGTTTCGCAGGCACGCAGCACACGCTGGTGAACGACAATCCCCACAGGGGCATGCGCGACTTCACTCAGGCGCAATGCTTCATCGATGGCGATTTTGAGGCTTTCAAGATCACTGGCTTCAATCGCGACAAGCTCAAGTCTTTGCGAGGTTTGACGCGGACACGTCACCGGGCATCCAGCGGGATTGTCTTCTAACAGGATCACCATGCCAACGCCGCTTTTGAGGTGGGCATCGCGCCATCCGGTCAACACGCTCACGCACTCATCAAGCTCATCATTGGGCACCCATGCCAGACTTGCCATGCCGCGTTCCGCTGCAGCGCGAGCGACTCGAAGCCCGCGAACCGCATCTGCCGTGCGCTGGAGCCTGACGTTATATTCGCGGAGAATCGAGTCGACGCCTGTGCGTTCAGCACCGTCGAAAATCAATTCAAATCCGCCACGCGCGGGACCGGCAAGCATGCCGACCTCCGCCTCGGCTTCGAGCACGCCTTTCAGCACAGCCTCGCCGGAAGACAACAGCACCAGGCCTTCAGACTGGCTCAATGCGACCGCTCGTTCGTTCATCAAGATCGCCACGTTGAGAAGATTCTACAGGCGGCCGGAGTCACGGGGTCAGATGAATGGGATGCGGCACATTACCACTCGCCAAGCACAATTCGCTCAATGGCTTCAGCGGCGCCGTCAGCGTCGTGGTCGGCGACTGTTTTTTTCGCGACACGCCTGACTTCATCGATGGAGTTCCCCATTGCGATACCGAGACCGGCGTTGGCGACAAGTTCGACGTCATTCAGGCCGTCACCGATCGCGGCTACTCTGAGGGTGTCGATTCCGCTGCGACCGCACCATGCGGAGACCATTGTCCACTTGTTCACATCCTTGTGAAAGACTTCAAGCAGGTGCGTGGTGGCGCCGACGGCTTCGCTCTCCGTCACCGCTGACCAGTGCTGCATGGCGGCGCGATCGCTCATCAGTTCTTTCATGCGACCAGCCAGAGGGGAAAGCCTGCTTCGACACGCGACGGCACCGGCGCGAATCGAGTCTTCGGGATGCTCATCTTCTTCAATGCTCCCGACGGTGCGCACTTCGACGGGCATCTTCTTGAACCACCACTTGCTGGCGGCGTCGAGGTCCGCGCTGCCGACGAGGAGATAGTCATACCCAACCGCGTGGCGATCTTTCAGCACAAGCGCTCGGTGGGCATCATCCACGAGCATGCTGACGACTTCGCGCACGACATCGCTTTGCATGGCTTTACGTTCGATGGTGCGGCCGGTTCCGGCTTCACACATCAGGCTGCCGCCGGCGCAGATCACGAGGCCGTTGGCGGGCATCTGCGTGGCACGGATGGCTTCACCGCACTCGGCCCAGGTGCGGCCGGTTGCGACGATGACTTCCATGCCAGCATCGCGGGCTTTTTGCATGGCTTTGATGTTGCGGACGGAAACGGAGCCGTCACTGCCGAGCAGGGTGCCATCCAGATCGACCACGAGCACATCGTACTTGCGCATGGGCTTACACTAGCATCCGATTTCCGGTTCTTCGAGTTCTTCCGATGCGATGCTTGAACTGCAAGTACAACCTCGAGAATCTCACGACCAATCGATGCCCGGAATGCGGGAGGGAGTTTGATCCCAATGATCTCACGACGTTTGACCCGCAACATATTCACCGGCTCAGACCGTTACAGCGATTCTTGGCGGCCGGAGGAATTCTTTATCTTATGCTGTTTATCTTCTTGTCTGTGGTCGACTTGAGCGCCCACCGACCGCCCCAGCAAAGCTTTGCTGTTGCCGCTGCGCTTGCAGCGTTCCTCTGGATTTTGGTGATGCTGATCTCAATCCCCACGCTCTGCATCATGTGGGTGATGCGAAAAAACACGCATTGAATTTGCTCATGATTGTCCTTGATCGTTCCGCGCTTTGGCGCTTCCGCGAATCTTCGCTACGCTGCGCTCTCGAATGATGTCCGACCTCCCGCCCGGCATCTCCACCCCCTCCTCACTCGCACACGCGCTTCTGCCGGTCATTCAGGAAGCCTGCGAAAATCGGCTCACGAACGTCACCTGGTTCCGCACGGACTGGCAACGCGGCGGCGCGGCAACGGGCAAAGCCACGTACGCTGCGAGTGACGGCGAATCGGTCACCGTCGTGTTGAAACTGCCGATCGTGCAGCGGGAACTCACGTGGAATCGCAGACTCCAATGCAGGGAGCAATCGCAGGAAAAACGGTGGTGCATTCCCAAGCTGTATGCATCGGGCACAGAGCTGGGAGGCTACGACCTGGCGTGGATTCTGTCGGAGCACCTGTCATACGGGCCGCTTGCGCACCACTGGCATGAATCGCACATTCCGCGCATCGCGCGTGCCGCTGCGGAGTTCTATGCTGCGACGAGCACGCACCCGGTCGATCAGCCCGGGAAAAACGAGAACTGGCAACATCTGCTGGATGAAGCGTTGCATCACTTGAAAGTGAATGATCCACCTGAGCGGCAGCAGTGGACGACGCTGATCAAGACACTTAAGGGGCGACTGGATCACTGGCTGGAGATCTGGAACAAGCGGGAATGCACACACTGGCTGCACGGAGATTTGCATCTGGCGAATGCAATGACGCGCGAGCCGGACGAGTTTTCGCCAGTGTGCCTGCTAGATCTTGCGGAAATTCACGCGGGACACTGGGTGGAGGATGCGGTGTATCTGGAGCGGCAGTTGTGGGGTCGGCCCGACCGTCTGCAGAAATACAAGCCTGTGAAGGAGATCGCACAGGCGCGAAAGGAATTGGGCCTTTCCGTGGACGGTGATTACCCGCGGCTGGCGATGATTCGGCGTGGGCTGCTGGCTGCAACCGCGCCGCGATTCATCAAGTCTGAAGGGCACCCGGCGTACCTGCACGCATGCCTTCAGTGGCTGACGATCGCACTGAACGAAGTGAAGTGAGGCCACCGGCCATATGCCATGCGTTCAGACAGGGCACGAGGACAAGAGGAGTCAGGATCGAATGAATTCAAGGAGATCCTTGTTGATGACATCCTTCATGGTTGAGCACATACCGTGCGGCGCGCCGGGATACACCTTGAGCGTGGCGCCTTTCACGAGCTTGGCGGAACGCATGGCGGAAGCGCCGATGGGGACGATCTGATCATCGTCGCCGTGCATGATGAGCGTGGGAATGTTGAATTTCTTGAGGTCATCGGTGAAGTCGGTTTCAGAGAAGGCCTTGATGCAGTCATAGGCGCTTTTGTGACCGGACATGATGCTTTGCAACCAGAAGGAATCGATGAGGCCTTGCATAACTTTTGCGCCGGGGCGATTGAAGCCGTAGAAGGGGCCAGCACCAAGATCGCGATAGTATCTGGATCGATCGGCAAGCGAAGCGGCGCGGATCTCATCGAAGGCTTCGATGGGCAGACCACCCGGATTTTCGGGAGTTTTGAGCATGAGCGGAGGAACTGCGCCGATAAGCACAGCTTTGGCGACGCTGCCGGGATTCTTTGAGCCGTGGCGACCGATGTAGCGAGCGACTTCACCTCCGCCGGTCGAGTGGCCGACGTGAATGGCGTTCTTCAGGCCGAGAGCGGAGACCAAGGCAGCAAGATCGTCAGCGTAGGTGTTCATCTCGTTGCCGTTCCACGGCTGGCTGGAACGGCCATGGCCTCGGCGATCGTGCGCGATGCAGCGATAGCCATTTGAAGCGAAGAAAAACATCTGATCTTCGAATGCGTCGGCAGTGAGCGGCCAGCCGTGACTGAAGACCATGGGTTGACCGTTCGGGTCGCCCCAGTCCTTGAAGTAGATCTGCGTGCCATCCTGCACAGTGATGTAGGAGCCGCGCGACGATGCAGCCCCGGATGATTGGGATGAAGCGGATGACACAGCAGTCGGAAGAGCGGCTGCGGCAACAATGGCGGCACTGCCAAGGAGAAGCTCACGACGTGAGGAGGTGTTGGAGGGATTCGTGCTGGTCATGTTCGTGCTCCGAGTTTCATGTCACTCAATAGGTTGATCGTGTTGAGGCGAATCTGGGGCGGGAGGTTGAGCGCCACATCATGTACTGAAATCACGCAAACAGGAAATCGCGAAGAAATGCGAAGAAATTTCAGGCTCACGGGTTCGTCGATTGTTAAAGAATCGCTGGACTTCGTGATATTCCTGTGCATGACCGGAGGACAATTGCAGGTTGGGCCATATGATCGAAGATTCCGGGACCATTCACGACACACACTAGTCATTCATCCTAGATGCACGGACCAAAGGAGATTGCACCATGGCTGCGAAGAGGTCGAGTCGTCAAAAGAGGGGAATGGGGAGCAGGCCGATCCAGGGTTTCACTGAGGCAGGGGCGGCTGCGATCGCACTGGCGAAGAGCGCACGGCACAAGAGCATCGAGAACCTGAACCAACTGCTTGCGGACACAATCGTGCTGCGTGACCTTTACAAGAAGCATCACTGGCAGGTGAGCGGCCCGACGTTCTATCAATTGCACCTGCTTTTTGACAAGCATGCGGGTGAACAGGGAGAGATCGCGGATGCAGTGGCGGAGCGAGTGCAGACACTAGGTGGGGTGACAGTCGCCGCGACACAGGACATTGCGGACGAGACGTTGATTCCGAGACCGCCAAGAGATCGCGAAGCACCGGAAGTCCAGATGGCCAGATTGCTGCAGGCGCATGAGATCGTGCTTGAGGAGGCGAGAGCGTTTGCACGAGCGGCGGCAGCAGCGGGCGACGACGGGACGAATGATCTGATTGTGAGCGAAGTGATTCGGGCGAATGAACTGCAGGCGTGGTTCGTTGGTGAACATCTGCGGCATGGCGCGGAATTCTCACCGGCACCTATCAGCAAGAACGGACGACTCTAATGCACGACACCAAGACGGGCCAAGCAGCAGAGCGTCCGCTTCAAGCGGGTGAACGAGCACCAGACTTTTCGCTGCTTTCCACTCCGGATCAGCGGGTCGCACTGTCCGACTTTGCGGATCGAGCAATCATATTGGCATTTTATCCAGCGGATTTCAGCCCTGTGTGCGGGGATCAGATGGCTCTGTACAACGAAATTCTCTCGGAATTCAATTCCTTTGGCGCGCAACTCCTGGGAATTTCAACGGACGGGCCGTGGTGCCATGCCGCATTTGTGCAAGCGCGAAAATTGCGATTCCCTCTGCTGTCTGATTTTGAACCCAAAGGCGATGCAGCCAAACGCTACGGAGTGTATCGACATTCGGAAGGCGTTTCCGAGCGAGCATTGTTCGTGATAGACGGATCAGGAATTATTCAATGGAGTTACGTGTCGCCGATCGGCGTGAATCCGGGAGCCGACGGGATATTGTCCGCCCTTGAGCGGATGAAAGCTGGACATGAGGTTCATTCATGAGCGGACTCACGATTCCGGTTGATGCCGAAGATCATGCAGCCGGCTCAAGCGATGCGCCGGTGACGCTAGTTGAATATGGAGATTATGAGTGCCCACATTGCGCTGCGGCGCATCCTGTGGTCAAGACTCTTTTGTCAGAGATGCCGAGCGATCTACGGTTTGTGTTTCGCAACTTTCCACTGACTCAGATCCACGAACACGCCATGCTGGCTGCGCAAGCGGCTGAAGCCGCAGGATCACAAGGCGAAGAGCATTTCTGGCGAATGCACGATGAGATGCTGGAGCATCAGGATCAACTGGACGTGATCAATCTTCTGGCCACGGCGAGCGACCTTGGCCTGGATGTCAGCCGATTTCGCACTGACCTTGAGGCAAGCCGGTTTCGACCGAGAGTGGAAAAGGATTTTCACGGAGGTGTTCGCAGCGGCGTAAACGGCACGCCGACGTTCTTCATCAACGGGGTGCGACATGACGGCGGATTTGACGAAGGAAGCCTGCGGCAAGCTATACGCGCAGCGGTCGGGATTCACAGCGGCAGCAGATAAGCATCATGCCCGAGTCTGATCGGGCTTGGAGCGTGTTGGATTCGCTCGCTGCATCGCTTCGACATGATCGATTTTTCCAACGTAGACGCAATCGATTTCGCTGAGAAACAATCCATGCTCAAGGATGCCGGGGATCGATCGCAAGCGGTGGGCGATTTCGCCGGGGTCATCAATGCGTCCGAACGCGAGGTCATAGATATATGCGCCCTGATCGGTGATGAATGGAGTTCCATCCGGCTTCATTCGCATGGTGACTGGAACATCGAATTGCTTGAGCGACCGCTCGGCGAATGCGCTTGCGAATGGAATCACTTCCACCGGGAGCGGAAATCGCCCGAGATGCTTGACGGGCTTGCTTGAATCCACGGCGATGACAACACGGTCGGACGCTGTTGCGACAACTTTTTCACGGAAGAGCGCTCCCCCACCGCCCTTGATCGCGCGGAATTGCGAATCGATTTCGTCCGCGCCGTCAATGGTCAGATCAATTCGTGAGAGGCGCGTGAAGGGTGTGAGTGGAATGCCATGCGATGATGCGAGGGCTTCGGTTGCGGATGATGTTGCAGTGGCAGTGATCTTCAGGCCATCTGCGACACGAAGACCCAAGCCGCGAACGACATAGGAGGCGGTGCTGCCGGTACCGAGACCGACGACCATTCCATCGGCCACTTCTTCAATGGCACGGGCAGCAGCGAGGGCCTTTTCTGATTCAAGGTTCGACATGATGATTGTGAGGAATCATCGAGCAGAGAGCATTGCAGGTCAAAAAGGGAATTCCGAATCGTGCAGCGGGGGTGTTTGATGTGCTATGCTTGCGGAATCCGCTGGAATTTCGGCCGGTCGGTCAGAGGAGCCAGATATGCCCGTGTTCTGCAAGACATTCGTCATTGTTGTCGCGATGGGGTGCATTGTTTTGAATAGCCATGCGGCCACTCCGCCTGAAACCTTGAAGAAGCCGGTGAGTGATGAATATCACTCGACCAAGGTCGCAGATGACTATCGATGGCTTGAGCAGGCGGATGATCCGGCGGTCAAGGCATGGTCCGCTGCACAGAATGAGTATGCGAGGGCGTATCTGGACAAGGTTGACTGCGTGCCTGCGCTGCGAGAGCGCGTAACGGAACTGGAGAATTCGGTCGGGGCACGCTATCTGACAGTGCATTTTGCGGCGGGGACGTATTTTGCGGCCAAGAGCATGCCAGGACTTCAACAGCCTGTCATTGTCGCGTTGACGTCGCTGAATGATATGAGCAATGAGCGCATCATCATTGATCCGAACAAGCTTGATGCAACGGGTGGAACGTCATTTGACTGGTTCGCGCCGTCGCCGGACGGCAAGCTGATTGCAATTTCGGTTTCATCAGGCGGCAGTGAAGCCGGTGATGCTCGAATCTTCGAGACAGCAACCGGAAACGAGCGTGCGAATGATCGCGTTGCACATGTCAATGGCGGAACTGCCGGCGGCTCGCTGGCATGGTCAGCGGATTCATCGGGTTATTACTACACGCGATATCCCAGAGCGGGAGAGCGCGCGCCTGACGACATGGATTTTTTCACACACCTGTACTTCCACGCGCTCGGCACGCCGGTTGAGAAGGATGCATACCAAACCGGCAAAGATTATCCGAAGGTCGCTGAGATTCAGGTTGAAGTGAGTCATGACGGCCAGTGGGTTCTCACGAATGTTCAGAACGGTGACGGCGGGGAGTTCATACAGGATCTCCGCACGCCGACGGGCGAATGGATTCGATTGTCCACGTGGGAGGATCGAATCGTTGAAGCCAAATTCGGGTGGGATGATTCGATGTATCTGGTCAGCCGCAAAGACGCTCCGATGGGCAAGGTGCTGCGACTTAATCTGAAGAATGACGTCAAGCCTGTCCTTGCGGACGCGAAGGAGATCGTGGCTGAACAGCCGGACGCATCCATCGAAACTGATTTTTCAGCTCGCGCCGGGATCTATCTCACCGAATCATGCCTGTTCGCGGTGTACCAGGTGGGAGGCCCGAACGAACTTCGTGTGTTTGACATTTCGAATGGCGCGGCGACCCTGCGGGGCAAGGTCGACACTCAGGCTGTTTCAACCGTGAGGCAGATTGACGAACTCACGGACAATGCGATCGTCTATCAGAACGAAAGTTTTATTTCTCCGCCTGCGTGGTTTGTCTTCAAGAGCAACGCAAACGGTGATTCAGCATCCGTGGGAAACATCGAGCCGACAGCGTTGAAGCAAGCCGTTCCGCCACACATGCCTGATCTTGAAGTGCGGCGAGAAATGGCTGTCAGCAAGGACGGCACAAAGATTCCCGTGAACATCATTGCGAAGAAGGGGCTGTTTCAAGCGTTTGATCAATCGGCAGGGAAACCTGCCCAGTCAGGTGCAGTTTCAATTCCTGCTCCGACACTTGTGTGGGGATACGGCGGGTATGGCGTGAATCAGACGCCTGCGTTCTCGCGGCGCACAATTCTATTCACGGAACAGGACGGCATTTATGTGATTGCCAATATTCGAGGCGGAGGCGAATATGGCGAACGCTGGCATCTTGAGGGGAATCTCACTCACAAGCAGAATGTGTTTGATGATTTTCACGCGGCGTGCAAATACATGCTTGACAAGGGATACACCACGCACGAGAAGCTCGCGATCATCGGCGGATCAAACGGCGGCCTGCTGATGGGAGCGACATTCACGCAACATCCGCATCTCTGCAAAGCAGTTGTCTCGGCAGTCGGCATCTATGACATGCTGCGGGTCGAATTGTCCGCGAACGGCGCTTTCAACGTCACGGAATTCGGAACGGTGAAGGACAAGGAGCAATTTGATGCGCTGTATGCCTACTCGCCATATCACCACGTGAAGCCGGGCGTGAAGTATCCGGCGATTCTCTTCATGACGGGCGCGAATGATCCGCGCGTTGACCCGATGCAAAGCCGGAAGATGACTGCTGAGCTACAGGCAGCGGAATCAAAAATCCGAGAGAAGAAAGGCGGCCCGTCACCTGTGTATCTTCGCACCAGCGGCAACACGGGACACGGCATCGGCACGCCGCTCAACGCGAGGATTGATGAAACGGTTGACGCATTTGCGTTTCTGTTTGATCAGCTTGGAGTGAAGTATGCGGGGCCAGGCTTGAATTAGCGCTCCGGTTTCACACCATGACGTGTGTCAGGCGATCACTTTTCCGTGAGATTCCACACGCCATTCCATTCACAGCGAACACCGGGAGACATACTTCGTAGTTTTTCGCAATATCGCTGAGCGATGGGATCATCTGACAATTGCTCAAAGATCGGCAGAGCGCTTTCGGCGTTCCCGCTTTGACACATCTTGAGAGCTGTTTGAAAGGCATCCAGCGATTGCCGGCTGATTGTTGCCCCATCCGGCAGGAATTGATATACGCAAACCGGTTCCCTGATGCCAACGACCTGAAGTCGTGCGATTTCGCGGCCGGAAATTGAGTTATCGAGTTGGCGCCAGGTTTCGTAAGCGATGAGCGTGCTGGTTCCGAAGACTTTATTCGCGCCTTCGAGCCGAGAAGCCAGATTCACGGTGTGCCCGATCATGGTGTAATCGAAGCGGGCGTGCGACCCGAAA
>DASZQE010000355.1:0-4162 GCA_035550175.1 Phycisphaerales bacterium
ACCTCATCAGCACCTGCAACCGCACCGGCGCACACACAGCCATCAGCGTCGAATTCACACACTCAATCCGACATGGTGACTTCGACTCTTGCCAATGTTCAGGAGTCGCATGTTTAGTCTCTTTTTCATTCGTCGCCCGATTGTGGCATGCGTCATCGCGATTCTGATCATAATCGCGGGAGCGGTTGCATTTCCGACGCTGCCTGTGGCGCAGTACCCGGATATTGCGCCACCCGTGATTCGGGTGACCACGGTGTATCCGGGAGTGAGCGCGCAAGTTGTCGCTGACACAGTGGCTGCACCCATCGAACAGCAAGTGAACGGCGTCGATGGAATGATTTATCTGGAAAGCACGTCGGCGAGCGACGGGTCGTACACGCTGAATGTCAGTTTCGACGTCGGCACCAATATTGACATTGCGTCCGTGCTCGTGCAGAACCGTGTTGCGATTGCGATGCCGCAGCTTCCGGAGGATGTCAGACGTCAGGGCGTTGTGACCAACAAGGTTTCCACCAACATTGTTTCGGTCTTTGCGCTCACGCCGACAAATCCGGAGAAGACGCCGGAATTCACGGACCTGTATCTTGCCAATTATCTGCTCATTACGGTCAATGATGAGATCAAGCGCATCAAGGGGGTCGGCGACACGTTCATTCGACCTGCAAAAGACTACGGCATGCGAATCTGGATCGACCCGGAGAAACTGAAGGCACGAGGGTTGAGCGCCGTAGACGTCGAAAACGCACTTCGAGAGCAGAATGTTCAGGTGGCTGCCGGGAACATCGGCCAGCCCCCGGTGCCCGCAGGACAGGGGTTTCAGTACACGGTGACGACGCTGGGACGATTGCAGACGCCCGATCAGTTTGAAAGCATCATTGTTCGCGCGGAAGGCAACCGGATCATCCATCTCAAGGACGTTGCGCGCATCGAGCTTGGGGCGAAGGCCTACGACACGCTGGGCCGAGTGGATGGCGTGCCGTCTGCGCTCATGGTTATTTTTCAGTCGCCGGGCGGAAACTCGGTGCAGGTGGCGGAAGATCTCAAGAAGGTTCTCGACAAGTTGCAGAAAGATCTTCCCGAGGGGCTTGAGTTCAAGGTCATCTACGACACTTCGCAATTCGTCGAGTCCGCTATTCACGAGGTGTATAAAACCATTTACGAAGCGACAGCGCTCGTGCTTTTGGTTGTGTTCATTTTCCTCGGGAGCATTCGCTCGACGATCATCCCGATCGCGGCGATTCCGGTCTCGCTGGTCGGGACATTTTTCGCGATGAAGCTGTTCGGCTTCTCGCTGAATCTGCCGACGCTTTTCGGTCTGATTCTCGCCATCGGCATCGTGGTTGATGACGCGATTGTCGTTGTCGAGAACGTGGAACGGAACCTCACGGATTTGCACCTGCCACCCAAGCAGGCCGCAGCGCGGGCGATGATGGAAGTCTTTGCTCCGGTCATCGGCATTTCGCTGGTTCTCATGGCTGTGTTTCTTCCCACGGCGGCACTGCCGGGCATCAGCGGGCAACTTTATCGCCAGTTCGCACTCACCATTGCTGCGAGCACGTTCTTCAGCGCGGTCTGCGCGCTTTCGCTCAGTCCGGCGCTTTCAGGCGTGTTGTTGCGAGAACATGCCAAGGGGAAGAAGCACAACATTTTCAAGCGAAACTTCGACCGCTTCTTTGACGCATTTGCCAATCTGTATTCCCGGTTGATTCGCCTCATCGTCAGTCCATATCTCATTGGATTCGGGATTTTGGGATTTGCAGTTCTCGGCGCGCTCATTCTGTGGTCGGTCAACGCCGTGCCGACCGGTTTCGTGCCTGATGAAGACAAGGGGCTCATCATTGCTGAAGTGCGCCTGCCGGACGCCGCCAGCCAGGAACGCACCTCGGATGTCATCCGGAAAGTCGAAGACGTTTTCAAAGCCACGGACGGCGTCGCACATGAAGGCTCGTTCCAGGGTTTTTCGCTCATCGCAGGGAACGGTTCAAACTACGGCGTGGTGTTCGCGGGTCTCAAGCCATGGTCGTACCGGGTGCCGCGCGGTCGTGATCTGATGACCATGCTCAATGAAGTTCGCGGCAAATTCGCGCAGATTCAGGAAGGCATCATCATCGCCTTCTACCGCCCAGCAATTGACGGCATCGGCAATGCATCCGGTTTTGATCTTCGCGTTGAAGATCGCGGGGGGGTGGGTCGTGACGCGATGCAGACCTTTGTTCAGGAACTCATTGCTGACGGCAACTCTCAGAGCAAGCTGCGGGGGGTTTCCAGCGCCTATCGCGCCGCTGTGCCACAGTTGTTTGCGGACATTGATCGCGAGAAGGTCAAAAAACTCGGGGTATCTCTGCAAGATGTTTTCAGCACCCTCAGCGTCAGTCTTGGATCCGCATACGTCAACGATTTCAATCGTTTCGGAAGGACCTGGCAGGTGGATGTGCAGGCTGAAAGCCGATTCCGTTACCGCGCGGATCAGATCAAACTTCTTCAGGTGCGCAACGCCAACGGGGACATGATTCCGCTCGGCTCACTCCTCAAAGTCGATGAGTCCATGGGGCCGGACCGAGTCATTCGCTACAACTTGTACCCGGCGGCTGCAATCAACGGCGCCAACGCGACCGGCGTCAGCACGGGCGAAGCGATGGCGGTCGTTGAGGACATGATTCGTCAGAAGCAGCCTCAGGGCATCAGCTATGACTGGACCGGCATGTCGTTCCAGGAACAACGTGCAGCAGGCACCGGCGGACTTGTGTTCATACTGGCGGTCATCGTTGTCTATCTCATCCTGTCAGCGTTGTACGAAAGCTGGATCATTCCGCTTTCCGTCATTCTTTCAATTCCGCTTGCGGTACTGGGCGCGATGCTCGGACTGATGTGGCGCGGGATGGACAACAACATCTACACGCAAGTCGGACTCGTTCTGCTTGTCGGCCTGGGCGCAAAGAACGCCATTCTCATCGTCGAATTCGCCAAGGCGAATCGCGCAACCGGAATGGGAATTATCGACTCTGTCGTGCAAGCTGCGCGTCAGCGTCTGCGTCCCATCCTCATGACCGCACTCGCATTCATCCTCGGCGTGTTTCCGCTGGTGCATGCCACGGGTGCCGGTGCAGCGAGTCGCCAAGCCATCGGCACGGCAGTGTTCTATGGCATGATCGGCAACACGTTCCTCGGCCTGGTCTTCACCCCGGTCCTGTATGTAGCGATCACGGGCATTTCGGAAAAACTGTTTGGAAAGCCCGGTCCGGCCCTCACAACGCAAGATCTACATTCAGCCGCTCACGCTCCAGTCAAATCGCATTGAGGACGAATCGCGAGCTTCAGCCAATGGAAACGGAATGATCCGCGCATCAGGACTGGTCTATTCGACCACAAGGCCGTCCTTTTGATATTCGGCCAGACGATAATGAAGTGTCCGTCTGCTGATCCCGAGCTCCACTGCGGCTGCAGATCGATTGCCGTTGTTCCGCTTGATCGCGCTCAGAATCGCTTCCCGTTCAATTTCCGCCATCGCCTTCACGGGCTCTTCGCTGGGCGCATTTCGAGACGGGGGAAACACCTCATCCGGCAGATCCGGCTCTAGTCGCTGGACTGCCAGGTTTCTCCTTGCGCGCTCCAGTGCGCTCTCAAGATTTCCCAGATGGCAGGGCTTGGTCAGAAAGTCCGTCACACCGCTGCGAATTGCCGACTGCGCCGCTTCAAGCGTTCCGACACCGGTCAGCACGATCACGGGGGTGTTCAAATCCCGTTCTCTGAGTCGTGAGAGAAACTCCAGGCCATTCATTCTCGGCAGATGAAGATCAAGCATGATCACATCCACGGACTCATGCTTGAGCAGTTCCAATGCATCAATAGCGCTGCCGATCTGCGTTGCTTCACAATTCAGCGAGCCTGCCATCTTTGCCAGCATCATTCGGTAGGGCTCATCATCCTCAATGATGAGCACTCGCAACATCTGGTTCACAATGCTCGGGTGCGTTCTCTTCATCGAGCGATCTCCGTCGTGAACGTCACCGCAGGCAATTCAACTACAAACCGGCTGCCGCACCCAACACCTTCGCTGCTTGCATCAATTCGTCCGCCGTGCTGCTCGACGATTTGATGGCTCACTGCCAAACCCAAGCCGATTCCTGTGGCGCCTTTCAAGCGTTTTTCGGAATACATCGGA
>DASZQE010000356.1:0-8238 GCA_035550175.1 Phycisphaerales bacterium
CCATCCATATTTTCCTGCTCCACAACCACTCAATCCCGCTCGCCATCACCACCACAACACCCGGCAGACTGAACAGCACAAACCGCGCATACATCCAGCTCCCCGCAAGCGAAATCCCTGCGACAAACACCAGCAATCCAATCAACCCCATCGCCCCCACCTCCCGCGCACTCACTCGATGCGCCGTCGCCTCGTTCCCTCTCCCCTTGGGAGAGGGTGCCCCAGGCTTTGCTGGGGCGGGTGAGGGCCGATCCTCTTCTTGTCTCCTGTCTCCTGGCTTCTGGATTCTTCCTCCCACCACCCCAGCCACTACCAATACCAACCCCGGCAGCGCACTCCACCAGTACCACGCCCCGCCCAGTTGCATCAGCGCGTGCTGCCCTTCGGCTCCGAACACGCTCGGCTCATCGCCGCGCGAACTCGTGAAGACCTCCTTCTCCTTCCTCAACTCCGGCAACACCGGCGACACCACCATCACACTCAGAATCCCCGCCAGCGCAAGGCATGTCATTCCCATCCACCATCGTCGCCACTCGCGACATTGCACGCCGCGCCACGTCATCCATGCCGTCTGACCGAACGCTGCGAACGCGGTCACAAACTGACTCCACACACCCAGCACATTCGCAATGACATAGACGCCCCATCGCCAGCCGCAAGGCCGCTTCCATGTCTCCACCAGCATCCACGTTGACAGCGCGGTGAAAAACATCATCTGGCTGTACCCCCGCGCCTCCGCACCCTCCAATACAAATACTGGCAACACCGCACTCAACCCCGCCGCAATCAACCCGACAAAGCCGCTTTCACCTTGGGAGAAGAGCTGGAGTGAGGACCGGCGCGACCGTCGGCCCTCGCCTGCTCTTTCCTCCTGACTGACCGCTGATCTCTGACCTCTGACCTCTTCCTCCTGTGCCCTGGCTGCTGGCTCCTGGGTGCTTCTTCCCAATCCCCACATCACAACAACTGTCAACACAGAAAACACAAATGCGGGCAATCGCAACGCCAGATCAAATCCGAGCGTCTCGCTGAATGCCTCGACGCTCGCCCAACTCAACAGCGTGTGAAAGATATGATTGACCGGATCAAAGTAGTTCCCCACGATCGGTCCCGGACTGTGTACATTCACGCCGTAACTCAGCCAGCTCGCGACTTCGTCGTACCACAGACTTTCCCCAAGCCGCGTCATTCGTAGCAACATCCCCACCAGAACAATGCTCAACACGATCCATTGTTCGAGCGAGCGCGCTTTGTGTGCACAATTCTGGGCGTTGGGTGCTGGATTTTGAGTTCTTAAGAGTCTTCTGAGCGCTACCGCGTAGAGACCTATCGCAACACAACTCACGCCCAGCATCACGCGCAGGAGCTTCGCCCCTGCCACGTGATTCTGCCACGAATCTTGAAAGACGCCGAACGCAGGATGCGTGAACCACTCCGCCCATGATTGCGTGCTCACTGTGACCGCCAGAATCGCGCACCCTCCAGCCGACGCCATCGCGCCCCACCACCATGCTTCAGGTCGTGTCCGCGAAACGCTGCTCACGCATCCACCCATTTCGCGGAACTTTTCGCACTTTCCAGCGCGCGCTCAATGAATCGCACGCTCGCTGCACCGTCCGCGATACCGGAGAAATCGAATTGCTCCGCAGCCCGCATCGCATCCGCGCCAGTGTTCACCGCGCGAATGGCCTTGAAGACATTTCGATAGACATTCGCAAACGCTTCGATGAATCCCTCAGGGTGACCCGGCGGAATCCGTCCTGCTTCACTTGCGACACCATGCAAGTATTCATTCCCGCGCCGATACATCCGCTCCGGTTCCCCCGCCATCCGCACGCTCAATTCATTGCAATGTTCCTGTCGCCACTCAAGCGATCCCTTTGTTCCATGCACGCTGATCCGCAAGTCATTCTCCCACCCTACTTCCACCTGCGAAACCCGTAGCACACCTTTCGCCTGCACCCCATCTGTCCGTTTGAAGCGCAGCAACACGCTTGCATCATCATCCACCTTGCGCCCCTCAACAAAGCTCGACACATCAGCGCACAAGGATTCGATCTCGAATCCGGTGACATATCGCAGCAATTGCTCAGCATGACTGCCGATGTCGCCGATCGCGCCCGCACCACCGCTCATTGCGGGATTGGTCCGCCAGTCTGCTTGTTTCTGGCCGTGCGCTTCGATCTTGTTCGCGAGCCATCCCTGGTGATATTCCACTTGCACTGTGCGAATCGCACCAAGTTCGCCGCCGCGCACCATCGCGCGCGCCTGCTTCACCATCGGGTATCCCGAGTAGTTGTACGTCACTGCGAAAATTGTTTTTGCACGCTGCACTTCATCCTGAAGCGTTTTTGCTTCCGCGCTGCTCACCACCATCGGCTTGTCGCACACCACCGCGAACCCGTTGCGCACACATCCGCGCGCGATTTCAAAGTGCGTGGCGTTCGGCGTCACCACTGTCACAAAATCCACCCGCTCACCCGCAGGCAGTTTCTTCTCGCCTTCAACCATCGCCTGCCAGGTTGGATAATTCCGCGCATCCGCGATGCCAAGTGACTGGCCCGACGCGATTGCTTTTTCAGGCGTGCTTGAAAAGCATCCCGCAACGAGTTGCGCTTCGCCATCCAGCCGGGCCGCCATGCGATGCACAGCGCCGATGAACGCGCCGCTTCCCCCGCCAATCATGCCCATCTTCAGCACACCATTGCTCATCGCGTTTCGCTCCAGAATGGCCTGTTCATGCCTGCAGAATACCACCCACGCGAAACCGTACTCGCATTGTGTGAAAATCCTCGATGAAACGGCCAGTGTCCGGAAGGCGAAATCGGACATATCGTTTTGGTTGTGACGCCGCCGATCATTCCCAACATCGCGGACAAAAGGACTGTCGAATCGCGAGGCGACATCGAAGTCTCCATGCGCGACATCAGCCAGTTGTTCAATTCGATTGATCCCTCGCCGTTCTATGACAAAGATCTGGATGCGGACGCGGAGGAGTTCATCATTGCGTGGGCGCGCGAGTATTCACCGGATGACCCGCTGCGTTTGATTGTGCATTTGCAGCAGCCGCTGCCGAAGGATTCCGATCCTGTGCTGGTGGAAAACGCGGTGCAGAATTATTTCACATATCGGGCGTGCCTGGCGCAGCGCGAATTTTCGCAGCTGATGCGCACCGGACGGACGAGCCTGCTGATCGGATTGTTTTTTCTGACGGCGTGCGTGCTGGCGGCGCAAATCATCGATTCGCAGACGAAAGCTGCGGCGGCGCAGATATTCCGAGAAAGTTTTCTGATCGGCGGGTGGGTGGCGATGTGGCGGCCGATGGAGATTTTCTTGTATGACTGGTGGCCGTTGATGCGGCGCAGAAGGTTATTTGAGCGATTGTCGCGAATGAGTGTGCGCATACGGGTGAAGGAGGATGCGGAGGGGGTGAAGGCGGCGGGGTGAGTGGGCAGCGAGGGAGTGCGTGCGGCGGTTCGTGCGTGGAAATGAAGATTTCGATACGATCGAGAATATTTTGTGCGCGCGGATGATGTGCGACTGTTTGCATGGGAGATGCATTTGGAGTTCGCGTTGATCCATTCGAGTGTGCAAGTTGAGGGAGAGCTGGACGAGTGGCGATGATTTGAAGGAAGGCAAGTGCAATCGTGTGTCCGGCGTGCGCATGTTTTGGAAGCCGGAACGATCGGTGCGCGCGAAGAGATGCGGATTAGTGCTTGCGCGAACAGGTCCGGGCATGGCCATGCCTGGGCTTTTGGGGGCGAAGGTGAACTGGCCCACCCACCCCCCTCAGCAATGGGTAGGCTCCAGGTGAGCTTGTTTCATGCACCTGAAGGTGCATTGTTCTAAGGCATTGGACAAAGGGAGGCGAGGCGGACCCCTAGCGTCTCCATATGATATAAATTGACCACGCCTCTGAGCTTTGTACGCGAGTCCAGTTGCATGCACACGATCAAAGCCTTCCTACGAATACGCATTGTCAGACACATTATCCTTATCTTCATATTTCTATGCGGAATATTTGTCGTCAGGGCCGGTGTGCGGCACCCGTCGATACGCCCGCATATTGTTTCATTTCGGACTCAAGAGACATTTCTCGTACTTCCGGTATCAATTCCCGTATTATTGACGCTTATGCATTTCACAAGTCATCGCCACATCATGGCGACAGCTTCAGGAGTGGATTCCAAAACGTGGCCTGCGATGTATTGGGTTGCGTTTTGTCTATTGATTGGCGCGTTTACAGCAAGCATTATTTTGATTGTCATATAGACAAGCAATGGAGATCAAAATCGAGTCGGAAACGTGAAGGAAATCTTCCGTATTCCGACTTGTGATCGGCACATAGGAATAGTTTTGAAACGCAGAGGAGGGGCCTCCTCCTCTGCAACTCCACCCCTAGAGGAAGAATTAAGGTGGACAGGTTGCCAACAGCATACAGACAGTGGGCTTTGGGGAGTAGAGGGGGAGAAGAGGCCCACCCATTCAATGGGTGGGCTTCTCAGGGAGCTTATTTCATGCAGCCAAGCTGCATTTTTCTGAGGAAGGGAAGAAAATGAATTACGAATGAAGCGTCCCTACCATTGCAATAGCCGGGCTTCGAGAAATGCGGGATGAAAGGGGCGGCGGGAAGTGCCCTGCACCTTGCAGACTGGGTGGATGGCTCTCTTGAATCGCGGCGATTCAGATTGAGACACGCTGTGATGCAGCGAGAAACGCAGGAGGCAAGCGGGCGCAGCGACACGTACAATCCGATTCTGACGGTCGGCGTTTGTGAAGGGGTTTCTTCTTCATTCCTTGCGAGCGGTTGGGGCGAACTTGGGAAAGGTGATGACGATGCTTTGTCATCGATCAATGGGCGTGTCGGGGTTGTCGATTCTCATTGTTCTGGGAGCGTTTGCGGCGAGCGAACGGGCGCGTGGGGCCGATCGGACGGTTTCGCTGGAAGAGAAGCGGCTGATCGCGATTCCGCCTGAACACCTTCAACCCGTCACGCTGAAGGGCGCCGCGGCGCGGGGCGGGTATTCGATCGTGATCGCGGGGGACGGATCGACGGCGGCTTATGTCGCACGACAGGAGGGCAAGCATTTTGTCGTGGTGGGTTCTGAGAAAGGGCCTGAGCTGGAAGGCGAGATCACGGGACTCAAACTCTCGCGTGACGGGAAGACGGTGGTATACGTTGTAGTCACGGCGGACCGGCGGATTCCCTATGTCAATCACAAGCCGCTTACCGATGACGACGCATCCATCAAGGTTGTCGCGATGCGCGATCTGTTCCTGCTAAGCCCGGACGGCGCGCGCGTGGCGGCAGTGATGGAGGCTGGGGACAAAGATTTTGTGATTGTGGATGGGCAGCGCGGACCGGAGTACCCGTTCCACACGGTTTACGTGCCGGTGTTCAGCCCGGATTCCAAGCACTTTGCATACAACGTCAATCAGGGGGCGAAGTGCTGCGTGGTGCTTGATGGGAAGCCGGGACCGGAGTTCCGGGGCGTCAGTCGTGCGGTGTTCAGCGCGGACAGCGCACACATGGCGTACGCTGCGGCAGCGCCGAATCCACCTGCGAGGCCGAAATATGCCGGCGATGCTGACTGGCAGATCATGCTCGACGGCAGTCCCGGGCCGGTGTTCGAGGAGATTTCCAATCCGACGTTCGGTGCTGACAACACATCGCTGGCGTATGTTGCTGAGGTCGAGAAGAAGAACCTCATCGTGTTCAACGGGCGGCAAGGCCAGGCGTTCGATTTGATCTACGGGAGCGACGGACTCATTTTCAGCCCCGATTCGAAGCGGATTGCCTACAACGCCAAATGGAGGGAAGAGACGGTGATGGTGGTTGATGAGGCGATCGGCCCGCCGCTTGATTCCAGGACTGAGTTTCTATTCAGCCCCGACTCGACGCGGTATGCCTACAAGGGGACGATCGGGGAGAAGAAAATGCAGGAGGAGTTGCTGAAGCGGGTGATGGAGGGGGCGACGGAGGAATCCAAAGAAGAAGCGAAGAAGGCGGTGAGAGAGGTGCTGATCGACAATGGTGAAGTGGTGGGCGAATTTGACAAGATTGGGCCGGGATCGGTGGTGTTCAGTCCCGACAGCAAGACACTCGGCTGTGCGGCGACCGTGGGCGGGAAGAGTTTCATTTTGCTCAACGGAAAGAAGGGCGTTGAATACGAGGGGATACTCTATGGGCCGGTGTTCAGTCCTGATGGAAAGAACGTTGCGTATGCGGTCAATCGACAAGTGCCGGGCGAGAGCAAGGGATTCATCGTGGTGAATGATGTGGCGGGTCCGATGTTTGAAGGTGTCTCCAGCCCGGTGTTCAGCGCGGATTCGAATCATTGTGCGTACGCAGCGGCAAAGGCAGGGAAACAATTCATCGTGCTTGACGGTGAAGCGGGCGAGGAAGGCGACAACGCGCAATCGCCAGCGTTTTCGCCGGACGGCAAACATCTCACATACCTTTCCATCGCCGGGCGCGAAATCTGGTGGAAGGTGATGGAGGTGAAATAGTCGACGCACCCCCTCTCAGGAATGGCCGGGCTTCGAGAAATGCAGGATGAAAGGGACGGAGGAAAATGGTCGATACCCTGTGTCTGCAAGGGGATGCGGGAAGGCGGACGAGGTGCTCAGAAGCGGACAATCGAAGGCGGAAGAGGAGGAGAGTGCATGTTCGCAAACGGCGGAAGATGCACGACTCTCCGCCGAAGACGGCAGGCGAGTCGTGGCACCGGAATCAGCGATCGGCGGGAGCGCTGATTGGGTGATGACGGAGCGCGCGGAGAAAGAGGCGAGAAGAGAAGGGATACACAGAGAAGAGACTCGCGGAGAAGCGATACAAAGAGAAGATGCCCACAACCAAGGCTGCGGGCCTTCGGGACATGCGGAGAAGTGTGGACCATTGCGCGATGAACGTTGCGATGACGCGATCACAGAAGCTGAAGGGTTTGAAGGTGGGCGGTGCCCAGCCTACGAAGAAAAGCATGCGGCCAAGGAGCGCGCCGAAGGAGAAGTCTCACGGGATTCCTGGCCCCCTGTTTGCGCGAGAATGACGGATGAGAAACGGCGGGATTCGATCGCACAGCCGATCTCATCCCACCCTACGAAGAACGAAACGGATGATGAGCGAGTGACACGTCGGAAGGACATGCGGCGGATCCGGGTGGATGGGATGTGCTACAGCATGATGGTTGGGACGGGGGAGACGTATCTGGCGTTGTATGCGCTGGCGGTGGGGATGGCGGAGGTGACGGCGGGGTTGATTGCAAGCGTGCCGATGCTTGCGGGCGCGCTGCTGCAGGTGTTGTCGCCGAGCATGGTGCGGTTAATGGGTTCGCACAAGCGATGGGTGATTCTGTGCGTGCTGATGCAGGCGCTGAGTTTCGTGCCGTTGATCGCGGGTGCGGCGAAGGGGACGCTGCCGGGCTGGATGGTGTTTGCGGCAGCGGGCGTGTACTGGGGGAGCGGGATGGCGGCGGGCGCGGCGTGGTCGACGTGGGTGGGGACGATCGTGCCGAAGGGCGTGCGGGCGAAGTTTTTCGCAAGCAGGACGCTGTGGATGCACGCGACGGTGCTGGTGGGGATCGTGGGCGCCGGGGAATTTCTGGAGGCGACGAAGGCGTGGAAGAACGCTGCGCTGCCGTTTGTGTTCACGTTCGGCGTAGCGTGTTTATGCAGGTGCATGTCGGCGTACATGCTGAGCAAGCAGAGCGAGCCTGAGCCGAGGCGTGAGGCACACAAGCACGTACACATCGGCGCATGGCTGACGCGGTTGCGGCACCGACCGGATGGACGACTGCTGGGATTGATGCTGGCGATGCAGCTTGCGGTGTGGGTGAGCGGGCCGTACTTCGCGCCGTTCATGAAGGAGCAGTTGAAGCTGGATTACCGGGCGATTGAGATTCTGCTGGCGACTGCGTACACCGCGCGGGTGATTGCGCTGCGGTGGCTGGGGGAGATTGTGAAGCGGGTGGGCGAGCGGATGGTGCTGCGCGTGGCGGGGCTGGGTGTTGTGCCGATGGCGACGCTGTGGCTGGTGAGCGACAATTTCTGGTGGCTGATGGGGATTCAGGTTTTGTCGGGGAGCATGTGGGCGGCGTACGAGCTGAGCACGTTCCTGCTGCAACTTGAGACGATTGCGGAGGAGGAGCGGACGAGCGTGCTGACGACGTACAACATCGGGAGCGCGATGGCGATGGTGAGCGGGGCGATGATCGGCGGGTGGATGCTGCGGGTGTTGGG
>DASZQE010000357.1:0-3136 GCA_035550175.1 Phycisphaerales bacterium
AGAATGATTGAGCAGTGGAATTACGAAACCGCCCTGCATCGTCCGAAACTTGGTTCAGCCACCCGCATGAAGCTTCTGGCCCGTGCATGGATGGCTCAGCGTGGCTGGTGGGCCATCTCAAAGGGGCATTCATGAGTCTCGCGCACATGAATTCCATGCACGCCGGCACGGATGAGGCAATGGAATATTGCCGCGCTATCACCCAGAAACGCGCCCGAAACTTTTATTACGGCCTGCGTCTCTCCCCCGAGCCCGCTCGCTCCGCGCTCTACACCGTCTACGCCTGGATGCGCAAGGCCGATGACCTCGTTGATGGCGACATCGCAGGAACCGCCGACGCATCCGAGTCCGAACTCCGTGAAAAAGTCGCTCGCTTCCGTGAAGCCACCGATGAAGCACTGTCCGGCGGCGCAGTGGATGGCGATTTGCTCTGGGTTGCCTTGGGCCACGTCGCCTCAAGACACTCACTCCGCAAGGAGCATTTTCATGCCGTGCTCGATGGCCAGCTCGATGATCTCACTCGCCGCGAATACGCCACCTTCGCCGAGTTGAAGGAATACTGCCGCCGTGTGGCCAGCGCCGTCGGCCTGCTCTGTGTCGAAATCTGGGGCTACAAAGACGATCGCGCACTCGTCCTCGCCGAAAAACGCGGTATCGCATTCCAGCTCACCAACATCCTCCGCGATTTCCGCCAGGATTGGGACATGGGCCGCATTTATCTCCCTGCCGAAGACTTCTCCCGCAACAAGCTTACCGCCGCCGACCTGCACGAGTGGCGAAAGCCCCACGAATGCGAACTCTTCCTGCGCGAGCAGATCGAACGCGCAGAAGCCTTCTATCAATCCTCCGATGAACTCGAATCCTTGATCACGCCCGCCTACGTGCCCACGCTCGCCGCCATGACCGCCATCTACCACGGCCTCCTCAAGAAAATGCGCGGCAACCCCGCCTCCCTTGTTGAACACCGGCGTATCCGGCTTAGCACCTGGCAAAAAGCCATGATCGCGCTTCGCGCCAAATGGTCCGTGGTTCAGGCGGGATGATCCACGTGAACGAACTCGCAAAGCGCGTCGCAATCGTCGGAGGTGGCTTGGCGGGCATCGCCTGCGCCCTTCGTCTCGTCGAAGCGGGCTATGAAGTCACCCTCATCGAAACTCGCAAACGTCTTGGTGGTCGCGCCACCAGTCTCGTCGATCCTCGCTCCGGAATCACCGTGGATAATTGTCAGCACGTCGTCCTCGGCTGCTGCACGAACCTCCTCGACCTTTACGAACGTCTCGGTGTCCTCGATCAGATTCACTGGCACGAAGAGCTCTTCTGGACCGCTGCGAAAAAAATGGCGCAACGTCCG
Organism: Phycisphaerales bacterium; assembly: GCA_035550175.1. GTDB lineage: Bacteria > Planctomycetota > Phycisphaerae > Phycisphaerales > SM1A02 > DASZQE01. Next base: position 1,352 of record DASZQE010000357.1, read on the forward strand.
GGTCGATCCGCAAAAACCTCGCTCGGCCCCGGTGAGTTCGATGTCATGCGCGCCGGCTGGCTCCCTGCGCCCATGCACCTTGCCGGCTCGATGCGCAAAATGCGCCTCTTTGATCGCTCCGAAAAACGCGCCATCGCCCGAGCCATGTGGCGAATGATCCGCATGGGCAGCATGGCACGCATCGCCTGGGCTAATCGCACCTTCAGCGAATTTCTCTCCGAAATGAATCAACCCGCCGAGCTTGTTGAAGATTTTTGGAACACCATCATCGTCAGCGCCTGCAATCTGAACGTCGATCGTGTCGGAGCCGCCTACGCCCTCCAGGTGTTTCAGGAGGGCTTCCTCGCCAACAAATTCAGCTACGCAATGGGCGTCTCGCAGGTTCCCCTCGGCGATCTCTACGATCCTGCTCTCGCAAAGATCCTTGCCGCCGGTGGACGTGTCGAACTCGGGTTGTCCGCGAAAGCCATTGCCTTTGACGGCAGGCGCGTCACAGGTGTGGTTACCGAAGAAGACATGGTTGAAGCCAACGCCGTCGTCAGCGCCGTGCCTTGGGACCGGCTCGACAAGCTGACCTCGCAGACTATGAAAGATGCCGATCGGCGACTTCAGCATTTGAGCGAAATCAATGTCAGTCCGATTCTCGGCGTCCACCTCTGGTTTGAATGCGAAGTCATGAAACTCCCGCATCTGGTGCTGGCTGGTGGCGATGTTCAGTGGCTCTTCAACAAAGGTCTCGATGACGCCGGCCGACAGCACATTCACGCCGTCATCAGCGGTGCGGATGCGTGGATGGATATGAATGAAGATCAGATCGTCGCCAAAGTCCTTGAAGATGTGGAGTTCGCGCTGCCCGATGCACGAGGTCGAAAACTCGTCGAAAAACGCACCATCAAGGAAAAACGCGCCACCTTCGCAGCGTTGCCCGGCGTCGAGCAATTCCGGCCTGCCGCAAGCGCCTTGGCGATGGGCGTCGGCAGCGGCGGAATTCCGAATCTCTTTCTTGCCGGTGATTGGTGCGACACCGGTTGGCCCGCCACCATGGAAGGTGCGGTCCGCAGCGGGTACGCCGCCGCAGCGGCGATTTCCGGTCAAGGCAGTGTGGTTGCGGACATTCCCACTGGAAAACTCGCGCTCCTTGCGGGTCTGCGATGAACTCAATTCAGTGATCGTGGAACCTGCGCTCGTTGTCCGGGTATGATCGTCGCTGCAACTGGATTTTCGCTTTCTTCTCCTGGAGATGCTGTGATGCGCATGAAGCCCGTGATTGTGTTGACCTCTGTGCTTGTCGCCGGTGCCGCCTTCGCGGGCCCGCCCGCAACGAAAATCGACCCTGTCACCGACGATGTCCAGGGCACGAAGATCACTGACAACTATCGTTGGCTTGAAGCCAAGGAAGCCGACAGCGATGACGTCAAGCAGTGGACCACCGAGCAGAATGACTACACCCGCAAAATTCTCGATGGCCTTCCGTTCCGCCATTCCCTCGAAAGCCGTCTCTCCGAATTGATGAGCATGGGCTCCGTCGGCGCACCCGCGATGTGCGCCAACCGGTACTTCTACTCCGAGCGCAAAGGCGATGAGAACCAGGCCATCGTCTACGTCCGCACCGGCTACAACGGCCAGCCGCGCGAGCTTCTCAATCCCAACACCCTCGATGATAAAGGTCTTTACGCGCTCGATTGGTATGTGCCCACCGACGATGGCAAGTTCATGGCTTTCGGCTTGAGCTACGCCGGCAGCGAAATGACCGTCCTTCACGTTATGAACGTGGACTCCGGCACA
>DASZQE010000358.1:0-5841 GCA_035550175.1 Phycisphaerales bacterium
CCCTCGACCGGATCTCCACCGCCCGCGCCCAGTACGCCGCCGCTGTCTGCCTCAATTCAGCCTCCGCTTTCGCACGCGATGCCTGTCCCATATCGAAAAGCGGCACCGGAATGGAAAACGATGGCCCGACCGACCACTCGCCTTCCAATTCCTGCTCCGCTGCAACTCCGACTTCCGTGCCATCCATCCACGCCAGCCTCTTCGTCAACCCCAGCCGTCGCGCACGCATCTCCGCCTCCCGGCGAAGCTCTGCCAATTCCAGGTTCGCCGCAATCGCTTCGCCCTCCACCCCCGTCTCCGAGAACTTCTCTTCATCCTCGAACTCCTCCAAGCGCCCCGCCGTTTTCCACTCCGTCTGCGATCCCCACAAACCCATCAGTGCATTCATCCGCTCCCGCAGCATCATCGCGTGCGTCTCGGTATCGGCCAGGTCCAGCTTGGCCTGCTCGTGCATCGCCTGCTCATTCAGCACGTCCAGTTCTCTGTTGTTTCCAGCCTCACGAATCCGCTTCGCCAACTCATACGAGGCTTCCGTCACCTGCGTCACGGTCGTACGCATCTCGTGCAACTGTTCTGCAGATTCATATTCATAGAACGTCATCCGTGTCGCATACGCCGCATCGAGCACCGCATTGGTCACACGGATCTTCGCGGCCTCGAATTCCGCCTCGGCGACACCTTTTCGCATCGGCAGCCACAGCATGCTCAGAAAATCCTGAGCCACATCCAGCACCACCCCAGTCCCGCCTCCTGAAGTTCCAAGCCGCACCTCTCCGCTGAACACCGGATTCTTCAGCAACCCCGCTTGCACGACGTCCGCTTGCGCGATGTTAAGTTCTTCATAAATTGCTTGAAGCTCGTGGTTGTTCAGCAAGGCGATCTGCACAGCTTCATCCGCGGTCAGTTCTCCCTTCAGCATTTCGTCCACCGACTTGCGGACTGCGTCATCCGCATCTGTCCCGTTGTCCCAGTGAATCGTTGCGCCTGCTCGTTCCCCGACCTCCCGCGCCACTTCATCGAATCCCTTTCCCCGCTGAACATTCGCGCATCCGCCCGCAACTATCAAGCAAATAGCGGCGAGTGTTCCACACGCAACCAACACAGCCTTCTTCTTAATCTTCATTTCGCTTCTCCAGCTTCATTCCGCATTTCGGGCATCGCGCGTTGGGATCATTGGACGTGACTTCAGGGTGCATCGGACATGCATAGATCGCTTCTCCCTGAGTCGTCGATCCATGCCCATTCGCATGCTCACCACGTTGCATGTTTTCCATGTCGGCCTGCTCAGAACTCGCTGCAGCATTGGTTGTCTCCAGCGTCGAGGGTCGCGCCGACATGATTCCCTCCTGCGCTGCCGGATTTCCGGGATGCTCTTCACCGAGCTTCGGCTCCGTGTACTTCGCCGCACATCCCCACAGTCCTGCCGTCAGCGCCATCAATCCGATCAAGTGCTTCATCGCATCACCGCTTTCATGTGCTCTTCAGAAAATTCAAGCCTTAAAAAAAGAGCCGGAATCCGAGTCCGATCGCACAATCAAGTTCCGGCCTGTGGTCCAATGCCTGGTACACAGGCAACTGCACGGAGAGTTCTACGACCCAGTTCCTCGCCTCGTACATCAATCCCGGAGCGATGAGCACCTCGGTGTCGCCGTTTGTTTCATAGGTCGAGTTGACCTCTGCCATCGCATACAGAGCGCCATGCGTGTCAGCGTCGTACACCGCGGGCGACAGCCGGAACAGGTATGAGCCATCAACGAAAAGTGTGTCCTCAAGGCCATCATTCACCGTCACCGGGGTTCGGCCATCATCGTGCGTGTTGAACTGATAGCGCAGGGAGGCATTGATGCCGTTGCGGCCGTGGATTTCGGTGTACACGACGCCGAACATCGGATCCCATCCGCCGTTGCCGATGCCATCTCCGGTCGGCACATCAAGTCCGGCAAGCAGGCCTGCGCGTTTCGTGTCGATGGCACCGGTGTCGTCCTGCCAGAAACGATATTTCAACATGAAGTGTGAATCACCAAGGCGGAAGCGGTCGTTAGAGACTCCTGGTTGAGGGGAATCGATGTCACGTTCGTACGCCGGCACAAGCGCCATCAACGTGAGATCACTCGTAAGCCCGAACGCAATCTGCGTGTTGAGCTTGAACTGGTCGATGTCACGATCAAGACCGGTCGGATCGTGACCGAATTTCATATACTCGCCGGTCTGGCGGAACAACACCGCACCTGTTGACGGCTGAGCTGCGGAAGGCATCTGAAACGATTGTTGTGCGCGAGCCGTTGCGGCAATGAAGAACGCGGCGAAACCGCTGGCCATGCACACCATTCGAGACGCGGCGCAAATGTATCTTGAAAGAATCGTGTTCGCATTCATTTCTGCTCTCCCACAAGTGTGAATCCGCTCTCGTGAATGGCCGCAGCAAGTTGTTGGTGCGTCGGGCGATTTGATTTTGAAACCTTCACGGACACTGAACCTGTATTCAAATCCACTTTCACGTCCTGAACACCGGGCACTTTGAGCAGTTGCTTGTCCACGTTGCTGGAGCAAAGCGGGCAACTCATTCCATGCACCATCAGCACCACAGATTCGGTGCCGGCATCGGAATGAGAGTCACTTGCCGTTCCCAGAGACGTGTGGCTCGGTGCCAGAGGACTGTTTGATGTGACTGTTTCATTTCCGCCGCAGCCGGTTAGATAGACTCCTGCGCTCACGAGGGCGCACATTGCAAGAATATGTTTGTTCATGTCGATCTCCCGCGGGTCGGTCTTGCGAGCCCGCAGATGGTGCAATCGCGCAGGCACAATATCTTGTTCTGCCGATGGCATGTCCCAGAGAAGAAATTGTTGTGGTATGCACACTGCTGCGCTATGAGCGCGCAGTGCCCTTACAGCTCAGATCGATCTACGTGAGCCATCGGCAAAGCGTTGCTTGCCTGGTCGTCGCATCAATCGCGACGAACTTTTCCATTGCGGAAAACGCGATCGCTCCGCTGGAGTGCGTTCGAATATCCAGTTCGGGCCGGAGTGTTGTCATTCCTTCAATCAACAGCCGCGCTGATGAAGGGCTGACCGGCACCGCCGGAATCTCGTCGGAGTTCTGCTTGTCACATCCGCACGCTGTCGGCTTGCAGCAGCCTCCGCCGCCACAGCAGCACTGCGTAACTGACTGCTCGCCGGCATTGCACCGCGCAGCGAATCCGCCTGCGACACTCGGCCACAACACCAGCGCCAGAATGAGTAACAATCGGTTCAGCATGCTGCTATCGAAGTTAACGCCGGTTGCACCTTCAATCTTTCAATATTTTCCCAACTCGTTCGATTCTGGCAAGGCCGGCTTGGCAATTTTGATTATCGCACTCATGCCACTCTTCCCTGTTCACCAGATTACCGGGCATCCGCCAGGCCCGGGGTTTTGATGAACGCGACAACTCCTGATTTTCTCCACTTCAGGAATTTCAGGTCTACGATCGATATCCAGTCTGAGGATTGCTGATCTCGCGTTACACATCATTGGATTCATGACTGCCACTGCAGAAAAACCCGGCCGAAGCCCAACTGCCCACAAGAAGCTGCCGAAAGCCATCGACATTACGACCACGCGGAAACTCCTTCCCTGGCTGGTGGCCATTGCGTTGTTCATGGAGGCGTTGGACGCCACCATTCTCAACACGGCTGTCCCCACCATCGCCGCCGCACTCCACGTGCCGCCTCTCAGCATGAAGTCCGCGCTGACGAGCTACATGATCAGCCTGGCGGTCTTCATTCCGGTCAGCGGTTGGTTTGCGGATCGCTTCGGCACCCGCCGCGTCTTCTTCTCAGCCATCCTGCTCTTTACCCTCGGCTCACTCCTCTGCGGCCTCTCAGTCAATATGACCATGCTCATCGCCGCGCGAATCCTTCAAGGCTGCGGCGGCGCGCTGATGCTTCCCGTCGGCCGCATTGCCATGGTCCGCACGTTTCCGCGCTCGGATCTCCTTCGCGCCATGAGCTTTGTCGCCATCCCTGGTCTGATCGGCCCGCTCATCGGCCCGCTCGCAGGCGGATTCATCGTTGCGTACTTCCATTGGAGCGTGATTTTCTTCGTGAACCTTCCGATGGGCCTTCTCGGATTTCTCTTTGCCTTCCGCTACATGCCTGACTACCGCGCGAAGCGCAAAGAACCGCTCGATATCATCGGCCTCACGCTCTTCGGCTCAGGCATCTCCATCCTTTCCTATGTACTTGAAGTATTCGGCGAGCATTCCATGGACCTCCGCAGCGAACTCTTCCTCTTCGCTGTCTCCATCGTCCTGCTTGTCGCTTACGGCTTCCACGCACCCAGAATCAAATTTCCCCTCCTGCGCATCCGCCTCTTTCGCATTCGCACTTTCCGCGCCGCCGTTGTCGGCAGTTTCATCACGCGCCTCGGTATCGGCGGCATGCCATTCCTTCTTCCGCTGCTCTATCAGGTCGGCCTGGGGTATACGGCATTGCAATCGGGTTTGCTCATCATGCCTCAGACGCTTGCAGCGATCGGTTTGCGCCCATTGATGACTCGCCTCATCAACCATTTCGGGTACCGCCGCATCCTCCTCTCCAATACGGTCATCATCGGCTGCGTCATCATGCTGTTCACGTTCGTCAGCCCCGGCACGCCGGTCTGGATCATTGTCATTCTCGCGCTCTGCATCGGGTTCTTCTCCATCCTGCAATACACAAGCATGGGATCGCTCACCTTTGCCGATGTCCCCGATGAACATGCTTCAATGGGTTCAAGCATCGCCAGCACCGTTCAGCAGATGTCCATGTCGTTTGGCGTGGCGTTGTCCTCGCTCGCCATTTTGTTTTTCGTCGGCGGCGACCGCGCTCCGGGTGATGTACACATGATTGCGGGCATTCACCACACGTTTATCGCCATGGGCCTGTTCACGATTCTCACCTCGCTCACATTCTGGCAGCTCAAGCCCAACGATGGCGCATCCGTGAGCAGACACGAATCCCAGGAGCCTGCTGCCGAAGGATGATTGTGCAAAACACGCACGTCGATGTGCCCGCTCGCAACGCACATATCGCCGGGAGTTGATTCAATCTGCATCCTTTTCGCCACGCGCGGTAAACTGGCCGTTCCGCGGCCATGCGCATCGCCCACACAAGCCATCTGCTTTCCTAAAAAGGAAATTCTCATGCGATCTCACATTCAAAGCATTCTTCTTGCATCGTTCGCCGCATGTGCCATGAGCTGCGCGTCCAGCTCAAAATCGACAACAGACGAATCCGCATCCGCGCACGCGCATTCAACCGCTGTTGCCGGCGCCCCATGCGTGATGCAGTCCGCAGGCAAGAGCATTCTTCACCTCACCATTCCCGATCCCGGCAACGCCAAATGCACGGTGAAGGATGGCTTCCTCTACATCACCAGCCACTATCACAACATCGAAATCTGGTATGTCCCCGACGCACACACCATCGATCAAGGCGTCTCGCATATCGCCACGCAGATCACCTCCGAATTCACCGATTTCAAAGCCACAAAGGCCTCAAGCCTGACCGTCGCTGGCGAACCTGCCACTCGCGTCACCGGAACTGGCGAGGAAGCAGACGATGGCGATCCCGGGACCGCCGACGTCATTGTCTTCCAGGTCGCCAACCGCATCTTCATCGCCTGCACGCATGGCGAAGACCTTGATCCCAAGGCTCAGGAACTTCTGGGCGCGCTGGTGATGACCGCCAAGGCTCCGTGAAAGCCTCTAATCCCTAATCTCGCTCGAACTTCCCCAGCCCGCGCTTCACCGCGGGCTTTTTCATGCCCTGTGCCACCCCTCTTTCCTTCTTCTTCTTCTTCTTCTTCTTCTTCTTCTTC
>DASZQE010000359.1:0-6992 GCA_035550175.1 Phycisphaerales bacterium
GCCTCACACGAGTCTGCGCCTGCAAATTCTTCTCATTCAGAGACCGCTCGGCAAATTCGTGCAAATGAATTCATCCTGCAAGAAGACAATGGACGCGTTGCGGCAACATTGCGAGTTCTAGACAATCATAATGCGTCGCTAACTTTTATGGACCAAGAAGGGAAGGGGAGAATAGTTATTGGAAACAGCAGCGACGGCGCAATTATTTCTATTCTTGATCCTAAATCTCAAGCTCGAATAGCTCTGGCGACCGACAAGGTCGGCAACCCGAATATTACGTTGATGGACTCTAGGGGTTCAATCAACGCTCGTTTAGAGTCGTCGAATGAAAGTGCGATGCTGGTATTTTGTCGAGAATCTGTTCCAACATTGATGCTCGGACAGATAAAGGAAGGAAGTGGGCTGTTCTTCGTCAATGATAAATCCGCGCCTACCGCGTCTCTAAGCACAAATGGCGAGACTCAACCGGTCCTCAAATTCTTTGATATCGGCAACACTGGTAGCGACCCAGTGTTGTCGATCGGCGCATTGGACAACCGCGGTGTTATAGCAAGACAGAATGGACCAATCGCAATCAAGAGCGGAGATTCCATAGTTTGGAAAGCGCCATGATAGTTTGTGCAAGTCTATGTCGCGATATTATTCTTGGAATTTGCACATCGATTGCAGCTTCGTTTTGCTTGATAATTTTGTTACGTGTTCGAATCCGTCGTTTGGTCTATAAGAAATATTGCGGCGTCTGGAGTGCTTTCAATTTGGAGGATCGCAGTCTCACGCCTATGCAAGGCAGTGCGCCTACGATTATCAAGTTATTCGCATGGACAAAATGGCGATCGTGGATTGAGCCAGAAGTGTTGATCTACGAATCTTCCTTCCAAGGAAGCAAGGATGAAACGAAAGTTGTCCTCGAAGGAACGGTTACAGTAGATACTTCATTAACAAGTCGCGCGATTGCGACGTTTCAACGAGTTGGAGGAAAGTACGAGATGTCTGTCAAACAGTACTATTTGATGAAAAATGACGAGATTTTCGTTGTAGCCATGTCAGATGATGAAGGACGTAATGGGTATAAGAACCATGTGCTGCGAAGAGAATCACGATGAGTTCTTTGTCTTCGATTCAACTGTCTTAGTAGCAATCGGACTAGACTCCCGTGGGAACCTTGAAGTGGAGTTGGGAGAGCGATCCGCAGCGGGGGCGGAACACGGGCAGAATGCCCGTGCCACTGAAGAGAATTTTGCACAGAGCGCGCTGCGCGACGCTCTGTGGCACCCGGCTTTTACATTGCCGTCTGATGTTTGTATGACCTTCTGTACCCATGTCGCGCTGCCCACGGCGTGCAGACGCTGGCCGTTGACAATTTTAAAACGCACTGGTATCAGAACGTCAAGACCAGCCAAGTCGTTGAAATCAATGCCAAGATCGCCGGACATTGATCTTCTTCTGGAGCGTCGATTGGAACTCGATCAACTCACTGCGATGTACGCTTTGGGAGTGTTGCCTGTAGATGTCCTGCCGGCTGCGGCAGTGGATGCGCTTATGGCGGGCCACGATTCACCGTCGCTACGGCAACTGGCGGGGGCTGATGGTGCTGACGCCGAGAGTATAAGGAGTCTGTTCAACAGGTCACTTGACGAATTAGGCATTCCAATGCCTTCTCCATCGGAAGCCGGGCTCACATGGGCTCGTCGCATCGCGGACGACATAGTTCGTGGTACGGTCACTCCATACGATGGCGCAAAACAGATTTGGGTGAAGGTATATACACGTTTTCCACAACTGACTGAGCTAAGGCCCTTCGTCGGCTTTGCGAGCGAGTATGAGGACGACAAGGCACATCGGGAGGACTACTCCCGCCTGATTCTCGATGAATGCAAGAAGCTTCTTGCGGGGCGCGCCGGCTGAGAAAGCGACCCATGAGTCCCGTAGACTTTGCACGGCCCACCTTTTCATCGAAGCGTACATCAAAAGACTCATCGCCACTCCCCCCCTCTAGCCCCCTTCTCAATCACGTCGCTCAGTGGCACCCGGCTGAAAAACCCTCACCCCGGCCCTCTCCCTTTTCGTTGAAAGGGAGAGGGGGAATGACGACGCGACGCTCTGTGGCGATCGGCGAGACAGAGAACTTTCCCCCCCTCTCCCTCTCTGAGGGAGAGGGCTGGGGTGAGGGTGGGAGATTTCCTATCATCCTCATGTGGCATCCTCAAAAGCATCTCATCGCGCCAAGGGCGCTCGCCGGGAGAACGTCCGCCGGCTTCGCCGTGAATCCACGTGGCCTGAGCGGCGTTTGTGGGCGCTGCTGCGAAATCGCCGCGTGAGTCATGCCAAGTTTCGCAGGCAGCAGTTGATCGGCCAATGCATTGTCGATTTCTACTGCGCTGACGCCAAGCTGGTGATCGAAGTGGATGGTGAGAGCCACGTCGGGCACGGTCGCCAGGACGAGCAGCGAGACGCGTTTCTTCGCTCACAAGGATTGCGCGTTCTCCGAGTGACGAACGATGAAGTGCTTCGCTCACCCGATGCAGTGCTTGAGGCCATTCTGCGCGCGATTGATGAGGCTGTGTCGGATGGCTGAAAAACCCTCACCCCGGCCCTCTCCCTTTTCGTTGAAAGGGAGAGGGGGAATGACGACGCGACGCTCTGTGGTGATCGGATGGCGAGCTGGCGTGTCATGAATGAGAGGCTGCGGCGGCGCGATAGAGATCTTCGTACTGCTGCACGACTTTCGGGAGGTCCAGCCAATTGTGGATGAAGGGGGACGCGGCGGCGGACATGGCGGCGCGACGTGCGGGGTCGGCGAGCAGGTGTGCGAAGGCGTCGGCGAAGGACTGGGGAGTGAGATCGGTGATGAGCGAAGAGCCGCTGAGCTCAAGCTCCTTCCAGATGTTGACAGCGCGGGACGTGACGGCGGGAATGCCGCAGATGAGCGCTTCGACGATGGAGAGGCCGAAGGATTCATGTGCGGAGGCAGAGGCGAAGATGGTGGACGCCTGGTACAGCGATGTTTTCAGGTCGCCGCCGACGAAGCCGGTGAAGATGACGCGGTCGGAGAGCTTGCAGCGTTCCGTCAGCGACTGAAGGGAATCGAGCACGTGCTGAGCGCCTGAGCCGGCGATGACAAGGCGGGCGGGAATGTGACGGTCGCGAAGAACGGCAAGGGCGTGAATGAGCAGATCGTGACGCTTGATGGGATCAAGGCGGCCGAGCGAAAGAATGATGGGATCGGCGGATGCGGCAAGATTGAATTGCTGCTGTGCGAGTTGAGGACCAGGAAGGCGAGAGAAGGACGAGAGGTCCACGAGGAGCGGAATGACGGTGGAGCGGCCGCGCGGATAGCAGCGTTGCGACTGCTGCATTTCTGTTTCTGATGCGAGCAACACGGAATAGGCGCGCTCGAGCATGATGCGGGCGCGAAAGTGAAGGTAAAAGGATTTCTTGATTCGCTTGGCGAAGGAGCCGGTTGCGAGCGTCCATTGGTCGAGCATGCCGTGGATGCCGAAGACGTAGGGCTTGTGAAGCCTGTAGGCGAGCGAAGCCAACTGGTAGCACACGGGATCCCAAGGCACATCAAGGTGAATGACATCGGCCGCGATCATGTGCGTGCGAACTTCATCGAGCGCCTCGGGCTGAAATTGCCAGCGCTGGGGAAGGGCATGAACTGTCGGCTTGCCGGGCAGGGTGCTGGGAGCGCGAGCCCAGTCGGCAGGAGCGTCGATGGAGTCGGAGGTGAAGGTATGAACCTGATGCCCGCGTTGTGCAAGCGCGATGCACAGATCGATGACTGCGCGGGTGACGCCGCCGTCTTTCAATCTCAGGGACTGCATGTAATGAAAGATGTTCATGGAACGGAAGAACTATGCCGGTCGGCTCGAAAGAAGAATGTGTGCGATGGTATCGGACACAAAGGGCCACGCGCTCGAGCGATCATGGCAAAATGAATACTGGGCATGCCTGTGCCGACAAAGCGATTCGGAAACGTATGCCATGCACATCGCTTCACGGTTCAGTCTCTACCAAGGATGCGGCGGACAGCGGTGATGACATCATTGACATCGGCATCGGAGAGCTTGGGGGTGAGCGGAATGCTGACCGTTTCGCGGCCGAGCTTGACGGCGTTGGGGGTGTCTTCGAGCTTCCAGTTGAAGGTTTTCTGGTAGTAGGGATGCTCGGGGATGCTGAGGTAGTGGACGCCAACGCCGATGCCGTTGGCGGTCATGGCGGAGAGGAATTCATCGCGGGAGATGCCGCAGCGGTTCTTGTCGATCATGAGCGTGTAGAGGTGATAGGCGTGCCTGGTATTGGGCTCGGGGTCGGCAGGCAGGCCGATGGGCAGATCCCTGAAGGCTTCGTTGTAGCGGTTCCAGACTTCCTGGCGGCGCGTCCAGTAGGCGTGGACTTTCTGGAGCTGATGGACGCCGATGGCGGCCTGAAGGTCCATCATGTTGTACTTGAAGCCGGCTTCGAGGACGTAGTAGTGCTTGTAACCTTCATCGGAGAAGCGTTTCCATGCGTCGCGCGACATGCCGTGGAGACCGAGCATCTTGATTCGCGCGGCGATGTCCTCGTTATTGGTGAGGACCATGCCGCCTTCGCCAGTGACGATGTTCTTGGTGACGTAGAAGGAGAAGCAGCCGTAGTCACCGAAACTGCCGGCGGGCTTGGAGTGGTATTCGGTTTCGATGGCGTGGGCGCAATCTTCGATGAGCGTGAGGTTGCGGGACCTGACGATGGGCATGAGGGCATCCATGTTGCAGGGGCGGCCAGCGAAATGGACGGGAAGAAGCGCGCGGGTGCGCGACGTGAGTTTGGATTCGACGGACCTGGGGCAGATGCACTGGGTGAGGGGATCGACGTCGGCGAGAACAGGTGTGGCGCCGGCGTGGATGATGGCGTTGACGGTGGCGCAGAAGGTAAGAGGGGTGGTGATGACTTCATCGCCGGGTTTGAGGCCGGCGGCGAGCATGGAGAGGTGCAGTGCGGCGGTGCAGGAATAGAGCGCTACGCCGTATTTCATGTCGCGGTAGGCGGCGAAGTCTTTTTCGAACTGGGCAACTTTGGGGCCGGTGCCGAGCCACCCGGAGCGCATGGAGGAGATGACTTCGTTGATTTCGGGTTCATCGATGCGAGGAGCTCCGAAAATAAGGAAGCGGTCTTTGGTGCGAACCGGCGGGAGTGCGACTTTGGAGATCACGAGAGTGGGTCCGGGGAATGAGGTGTGAGTGAAGGCGCGAAGCGCGATAGGTTGAAAAGCGGTTCGGATTGCTTGCGGTTGGTGGAGAAGATGGATTGGCAGATCAACCGGCTTTCTTCAGGCCGTTGAGGCGTTTGGGGGGAGCAGCGGCTGCATCGATGGCGTGCTGATAGGCTTGGACAAGGGTTGCGGCGACCGTAGGACAATTGAAGCGAGTGACGACGAGATTGCGAGCGTTGGCGGCGATCTGCTGACGTCGGGATTCGTCATCGAGAACGCGGTGAAGCGCGGCGGCGAGCGAGGCGGCATCGAGATCGACGACTTCGCCGGCATCGGCTTCAGCAATTTCCGGGAAGTGGCAGTCCTTTGAGACGACAGCGGGCAGGCCTGAGGCGAGGGCTTCGGTGATGGCGATGGAGAAGCCTTCCTGTCGGCTGGGGAGAATGAAGCAACGGGCATCGCGGAAGGCTTCCCACTTGGCGACACCGTGAAGCGGGCCAACGAGATGGACACGATCGGTGAGCTTGTGGCGCGCGATGCGTTGCTCGAAATCGGCTTGAGCGCCTTCATCGTTGCCGACGACGACAAGATGGGTCTGTGAATCCGATTTTGCGAACAGGGCGAAGGATTCAGCGAGATAATCAAGACCCTTCTTGTGATGAAGGCGGCTGAGGAACACGATGAAAGGCTTGTCTGCAACCTGTGGGAAGCGTTCACCGAATGCGCCGGCGGGGGGCGGCGCAGCGACTTCTTCAAGAAAGATGGCATTCAACGGCACAATCACAAGCGGAGCAGTAAGGCAGAGCGCGTTGATGGCGTGGGCCTCGTCAGCATTGCCGAGGCAAAGTCCGGCCGCGGAATCAAGCATGCGGCGATAGCCCATGCGGAGAGCGGTTTTCTTTTTGAGCTTGCGTTGCTCCATGCACCAGATATCAAGCAGACCGTTGGGTTCGATGAAGTAGGGAATGTTGCGGTAACGCGCAGCGGCAGCGACGACGCGGTTGAGAGATTCCCAGACGTTGTGAATGTGGATGACGTGATTGTCAGCGAGAAGCTGAGTGAGGCGAGGCTTGACGGTGTTGGAGAAATAGAAATCCCGCCATCCAGACCATGGCATGTACTGAAAATTAACGCGATCAATACATGGAAGCCCAGAGATCATCTGCTGGACTGAGAATTGAACGGACTTGTCGCCGTGAGAAAGGATGGTGACGTTGTGACCGAGACCGGCTTGTGCTGCGGCGAGACGAGCGGTGACTCTGGGCGGCCCACCAAGCGCGGGGTCAAGGCTGGCCGCTATGTGCAAGATGTTCATGGAAGAGTGGTCCCACAAGAAGAGCGCGGCAAAGAACCGCAGATTCATCAACGCAAACGAGACCTGAACAGATGGGAGGAGCGAATCGGGTGGCGAATGATGCAGAGAAGCTGGATTAAGAAATTTTCACAATGGACGAATTCGAGCAACGATGGCGCACAGCAATGACATGGATTCAGCAGCGATGAATCGAAAAGGGATTATGACATATGATGTGGCAGGATGGCAAGATATTCGGACGTAGGTGGGAAGGAAGTTCGGCAATCGCTGTGATCAACGAAAATAAAGGTTCATCTTGACCAGTTTCGTGGAAACCGGGGGGATTGCGGACCGTAAAGTCAGATTCACGATTAGGAATGAACAGCGAATGAAGATTCTGCACCTGACAGCCACGGTTGACCCGATGTTCGGCGGGCCCCCGATGATTGCCAAACGGTTGGCAGCAGCCCAAGCAGCATTGGGCGAAGAGGTGCAAATCCTGTATTT
>DASZQE010000360.1:0-10341 GCA_035550175.1 Phycisphaerales bacterium
GCCCGGCTCAGACCTTTCGGCCCACGAGATGCACGTTGACGCCTTCGACGTGAATTCCAAGGCGCTGCTCCACTTCCGCAAGGATTTCCCTGGGAAGATTCTGCATGATCCTGTGGCTGAGATCATCGGGAAGATCCATCAGGTCGCCATCGGACTGAATGGACACATGCGCATGCTCAGAGGTGTCAGCGTCATACCTGCACGTGCCGTTTCCAACGGGAATTTTCCGTACCAACCCGACTTGCACAAACGCTTCGAGCGTGTTGTAGATTGTGGCCAGACTGACACTGTTCAATCGCGGACGAACAAGCGCCAAAAGCTCCTCGGCAGTCGGATGTATCTTGCTTTCCATCAACGTCTGGTAGATGGCATTCCGCTGTGCGGTACACCGAAGGTTGTGATTCTCAAGAATCTGTCGTGCTGGCTGCAAGTTGAACTCCCTGCCAAAACCAAGGATCGTCCGTAACTTCTTGATTATTCGCGGCTTGACACCATGAGGCGAGCCGGTTTCTGTAGCATACATCGCGTTTTTCTTCCGCTCCAGCGGATTGTCGCGACTTGAAGGTCCTGATGGCTGTGCATGTACTCCAAGGTTCCCAGCTCTTCTCGATTGCTCCGTTGAAGGGCAAGACGATTGCCATTCTGGGTTATGGGAATCAAGGACAGGCGCATGCTCAGAACCTCCGGGATTCAGGCCTGCATGTTGTTGTGGGCAGCCGCCCGGATGGAAAATCAGGCGCCCAAGCCCGGCGGGATGGATTCCAAACTCTGACGATTGCCGAGGCATCACACGCCGGTGATCTGGTGATCGTGGGCTTGCCGGACCAAGTGCAAGGGGAGATTTACAGACAGGAAATTGCACCCGCACTCCGTTCGGGCTCCACACTGGGCTTTCTGCACGGGTATTCAATCCGCTACAAACTGGTCAACCCGCAACCGGGCATCGGCATAGTCATGGTCGCTCCCAAAGGACCTGGGCGAACGCTTCGTGAGCGTTTCTTAGAAGGCCGGGGGCTTCCCGCGCTGCTCGCTGTCGAACAAGAATCCGGGACGAATGATGCGCGAACAATGGCGTTGGCGTGGGCTGGCGGCATCGGCTGCGGACGAGCAGTAGTGTTCGAAACAACCATGAGCGATGAAACGGAAACGGATCTGTTCGGCGAACAGGCGGTCCTGTGCGGCGGCATGACGTACCTGATTGAAGCCGCGTTTGAAACGCTGGTGAACGCAGGATATCCGCCTGAACTGGCCTACATCGAAGTCTGTCATGAAATGAAGCAAATCGCCGATCTGGTGTTCACCCACGGATTGGCAGGAATGATGCGACACATCAGCACCACGGCAGAAATCGGCGCACATATCGCAGGTCCAAAATTGATCACCGGTGAGACTCGCGAACATCTGGCAGGCATTCTGCGATCCATTCGAGACGGCAACTTTGCCCGTGAAGCCCAAGCAGATGCACACGCACATCACTCATGGCTGCAAAGCCGGCGCGATCGACTTTCCGCAACAACCATTGAAACAATCGGAGCGACGCTGCGACCTTTGCTGCTTCCGTCGACACCACCAAACTCCCCATGACCATATTTGAAGCGATCATTCTCGGGCTCGTTGAGGGCATCACTGAATATCTGCCGATCAGTTCGACCGGCCATCTGATTCTTACCGAGGCTGCGCTTGGGCTCAACAAGAATCCAGCGACGAAGAGCGCCGTTGACACCTTCACCATCGTGATTCAGTTCGGCGCGATCCTCGCGGTCCTGGGGCTGTACCGAACGCATGTCATGCGAATGATTCGAGGAATGATGGGGAAGGATTCCGTGGGATTGAAGATGGCGACCAATGTCGTGATCGCGGTTGTGCCGGTGCTGTTCATTGCGAAACTGCTCAAGGATCACATCGAATCAAAATTGTTCTTTCCCGGTCCGGTGCTGGGGGCGCTGGCAGTCGGCGGAATCGTGATGCTGGCCATCGGGCCTTGGCAAAAGAAGCGTGTCCACGATGATCGAGGGGAACAGCCACCCCCCGGGGTGACCATGGAAACCCTGTCGCCTCAGCAAGCGCTCATCATCGGGATCATTCAATGCCTGGCTCTGTGGCCGGGCACAAGCCGGTCAATGGTGACGATCGTCGGCGGGATGCTCATAGGCATGCGGCCGAAGCAGGCTGCGGAATTCAGCTTCATTCTCGGGTTGCCGACGCTTGCCGCCGCGTGTGCGTACAGCTTGTGGAAAAATGTCCACGGCCATGATCCGAACATGTTTGATGTGCTCGGCGTGTGGCCGATCGTCATCGGCATACTCGTTGCAACGGTTTCCGCAGCTATCGCAATCGCATGGCTCGTTCGATTTCTCACTCAGCACGGGTTGGCGATCTTCGGGTGGTATCGACTGATCCTGTGCGGCGTGTTTGCGATGCTCATTGCACAGCATTTGATCGAGCTGAAGCCGGACGCTCCCAAATCACCGGAGCCCGCCGCAGTTCACACCCCGTCGAATTGATCTTGTTTGATTCGCAGCGTCAGCCGCGCTCTGCCACAACCTGATCCAGAAGGTCGCTGTAGCTGACTGCAAGAGGTTCGCCCAGCACAGGAGCGAATGCTTCTCGCAAATGTGCGATCACCATGTGGCATTCCTGCACGTCATGCAGCTTGGAGATGACGGCTTCAAACTCGATGTATTGGCCAAGTCCTTCCACTTCATCAAGGTGAATGCGGACATTGTCGAGCATCCAGAGTTCGCGGGTCTTGTTCACGATCAGCCATTCGCGCAAACTCGCGGTTCCCCAGCGGCGACGCGCCTGAAGGTCCGTAAGGATGGTGAAATTGCTCATGCGCGGCGTGACGCGATCACCCCGATGGTAAAAAATCCATTCGGTCGGCTGGTGCGGGCATTCTCGGCGCTTGAGCCGGCCATCCGTAAGACGGAAATACGTGTCTTTCTGCTGCAACACGCCAAGACGCTCAGCGCCAAGCAATCGGCACTGCTCGCGCGCGGCATCCATGTTCCGCAACTCCGCCTTGAATTCAATGTTCTGCATGCAAGATGAGCCCGTAACCCTAGTGGGTATCGGCAGTTCCGATCTTTGGATCAAGCACGATCGGCCGTTGCGATTGAATCTCCTCAGGAGACTGGACAGGCAAGGCGTGACTTATCCGGGCCATCTGCTGGTCCAGCGCCAGGCGGTCCGGAAGCGGGAAGACCTGTGCGGGCGATAAATCCTTCATCTTTTCGATACGCCAATTCCCGCCCGGCGTGCCGTCGATCAGGCACCCGCCGTAGTAAAGGGCGCCGTTCAATTCAACCGGATTCGCAACGTCGCTCCAGAGCCGCTCGTCAAACGGGTGCGGCCTTTCCCCGGGCTTCTGGACCATCAACTGGCAACGGAGATGCTCCTTCGGACTGCCGCCGATGGAAATCCGCCAGAACCACGTGGCGCCGTTGTGTTGAATGTGCGGCAGTTCATGGGTCTGGGCTCGCGGCCACAGCGTCCCGCCCAGCGCCCACGCGAGCAAGGATGCCATGATGAAAAACACGGCAGCCTTGATCAGCAGACTTCGAAATCCAAGGGCGAGTTGTCCCATTGAAGTGCGATTCTATTCGATTGCGCATTCTCGTGGATTGGCGTCGCAACCTGACGAATTTGCGGTCAACTTTTTTTCAGGACCTTGGCCAACTGGTCAGCATTCCAAACCTCGATGCCAAGTTTGCGGGCATTGTCGAGCTTGGAACCAGCGTTTTCACCTGCCACGACCAAGTCGGTCTTTTTTGAGACCGAGCCCGTCACTTTTCCTCCGAGGCTTTCGATCAATTCGGTCAGTTCAGTGCGGCCAAAGTCCGCAAACGTGCCGGTGATCACGACCGTTTTGCCGTTGAACGGGCTGGGGGTGGTGAGTTGAGAGGATTGAAAGTCCGCGCTTGTGAGGTCCACACCGGCTGTGCGAAGACGGCGGAACATTTCCTGACCATGTTTTGAATGAAGATAGGCATGAAGCCCGCCGGCTGTCACCTCACCAAAGTCCGGCAATTCGATGAGCTGCTCGAGCGGCGCGTGCAGGAGTTCCTCGGCATCCGTGAAATGCCGAGCCAGCGTCTTGGCGGCAGTTGTGCCGATTTGCGGAATCCCCAGACCGGCAAGCACGCGAGCAAGCCCCCTGCTCTTGCTTGCTTCGATTGCGGCAAGCACATTGTCGGCTGATTTCTCGCCCATGCGTTCGAGTTCGAGGAGTTGCGCCTTTTTGAGATGGAACACATCAGAAAAGTGATTGACAAGATTCGCATCGACGAGCTGATCCACGAGTTTTTCGCCCATGCCGTCGATATCCATCTGCCCCCGGCCGACAAACCACTTCAGCTTCTCCCGGAACTGCGCGGGGCATTCGGGATTCACGCAGAATAGTTTCGGACCGACAGGCTCAACTGTCCCGCCGCAGGCAGGGCATTGCTTGGGCGGATGGATTCGCTGCTCATCGCCTGTGCGATCGCCTTCGATCACACTGACAACTTGCGGGATGATTTCGCCGGCCTTTTCAATGACGACCGTGTCGCCGATGCGAATGTCTTTTCTGCGAATCTCCTGGATGTTGTGAAGCGTGGCGTGCTGGACCGTGGTGCCTGCAAGAAAAATCGGCTTCATGGTTGCGCGCGGCGTCAATGTGCCGTTCTTTCCGACTTGCCAATCGACCTTCAGGAGTTTGGTCGGGCCCCGCTCCGCCGGGTACTTGTAGGCAATGCACCAGCGCGGAGCCTTGGAGGTGCTGCCGAGCATTTCCTGTTGCTCAAAGCTGTTGATTTTGACGACCAGGCCATCGACTCCATACGGAAGCGATGCTCGCTGAGCCGCGAATTCCGTGATCACGGATTCGACTTCGTCAATCGATTTGCACAGCCGCGAAAGGCGATTCACCGGAATGCCCATGACTGCGATCCATTCGAAGAAATCGGACATGCGATCGCAACGTTTTCCGCCGACGACCTCGCCTCGTCCGTGGGCGGTGAAACTGAGCTTTCGGGAAGCGGCCACCTGCGGATCAAGATTCTTCAGCGTGCCTCCCGTGGCGTTTCTCGCGTTGGCGAACTCCTCTTCGCCCTGTGCAAGACGCTCACGGTTGATGCGCTCAAACTCGGAATTGGGCATATAGATTTCGCCGCGCACTTCCAGCACTTCAGGAAGGTGCTTGCCAGATTCAAGGCGAAGCGGGATGGCGCGAATTGTCCGTGCCTGGGCCGTGATGTCATCGCCCTTCTCACCATCTCCTCGCGTCAGCGCTTGCACAAGCGATCCGTTTTCAAACCGAAGACTGACGGCGATGCCATCAATCTTGGGGTCGCAGAGAAATTCCACGCCAGCATCCGAATGAAACAGGTTATCTGCAGAGCTCAATCCAAGGCCTTCAAGAATTCGGCGATGCCAGGCTCGCAAATCCTCAAGGCTGTAGGTGTTGTCGATCGACTGCATCGGCACTGAATGCCGGACGGTCTTGAAGCCTTCTATCGGCGAATCGCCGACGCGCTGCGTCGGGCTGTCGGAATCATGCAATTCGGGGTGCTCTGTCTCGAGGCTGAGCAGTTCACGCATCAATTCGTCGTATTCTGAATCCGACATCGTCGGCGCATTCTCGACGTAATACGCCCGGTTGGCGCGATCGAGGAGTGTGCGAAGTGTCTCCACCCGTTGTCTGGCTTGCGCAAGCGCACGCTTTCCCATGAATCAAGACTCCTGCATTCGCCTTTTGGAGGGTGATTATGACAGCTATTTGGAATCGTGAATGATCGGAAGACTTCGCGGGTGATCCGAGCCGAGCGGTTGCCACAGAGGCCGGAACAGGAAATCGGAAGCGCCATCGGATTTCACACTGCATTTGAGATGCGCCCATCTGCCCTCAAAGAACGCCGGCGTCTTGGACATGACGGTTTTCCGGTCATCGGATTGGTCTGCGAGAACCAGCGCCGAACCGTTCCAGATGATCACGGAACACCCTGCAATCTCTGCGCCAAGGTACGCATCGGTTTCCGCACCTGTGTCGATCGTCATCGTGCATTCAAGCTCAAAGGGACCTGCGGGAATGTCCGAATCGATGGACTTGCCGGATCGCGTTTGCGGGATATCCGCGTTCGTCCAATGTCGATGAAATTCCCGACCGCCGGAGCGAATCAGAACCTCGACACCGGATTGCGGCGGCATTTCACGTGCGTTCGCGAGTTGAATCTCGTTCGCGTCAATGGCGGATTGGAGACGCTCAAATCTCCGCACCGACCACGTAGCAAAGATGATTGTGCCGAGGCACGCCAGGGCCATTGCGAGCCACGTGAGTTGAGGCGGGACAGCGGACTTCATGGTGACCATATCCGCCTGCACCAGATGAAGATGAGCGTGAGCACGCCGATGGCTGCAATGATGAGAATTGACTTGGATGCTTTTTTCGCCAGTCGAGTGACACGAGCGCGATGAATGACGACTTCGGGTACATCCGTTTGCACCGACTCAGCCAGGACGACAGCTTCACATTGCGAGCGATCTTCATCGCCGAGAAGACCCGCCAATGCATGCTCAGCAGATGTCAAATGCGACTGAACGGCTTTCCACGAGCAATCCATGGCCTTGGCGGCTTCCCGTGCGTTCAAGCCGTACAGTCTGCAGAAGGTCCATGCCTCGCGCTGCTGGCTGGTCAAACCCGCCACGGCAGCGACATATTGATTGACGTTTTTTGAGCCTTCAAATCGAGCACCGGCGAGTTCCCGGGCGGAAAGAACGGTCAGACGGTCCATGTGAGCATCATCGAGATCAACGAGCCTGGGTTGAGCCTGCAGGACTCGCAGCAGAACCCGGCCGCCTGCACGATGTGACCCCGTGAGAAGCGTCGCCAAGCGATAGACACGCCGCTCGCATGCACGCTGTTGGAGAGCCATGACGACAGTGTAGGCGGTGAAAACCAGCGTGTTGAAGCCGCGCTTTGCGATCAGCCGATATTCACCGTACCGTTTTGAAACACGGATGGAGGATTGCACGCGCATGAAGGCACGATGGCTCGTATCGTCAGTGGTAATCGCATGCCTGTTGATCGCAGGAACTGTTGCGGACGCCAGTCTTCGAGATGATGTGGAACGAGCGGTCAGAAATGCGCCGCTCAAGGGAGGCGTTGTGTCGGTTTCCATCCGTGATTCGGAAACCGGGAATGAACTCGTCTCGATCAATTCATCAGCGCCGATGATCCCTGCGAGCAACATGAAGCTGCTGACGACCGGGTCCGCGCTGCACGCATTGGGCGCGAATTTCACATTCAAGACTCGTCTTCTTGAGAATTCCACTCGCTTGATCGTGCAAGCGGACGGCGATCCGGCATTCGGTGATCCGGCCTTGCTTGCGGAAATGACGACATCCGACGGCAATCCGATGGATGTCGAAGGATTTCTCAAAATATGGACTGATGCCATTCGAGCGCGAAGCCTGAAATACACGGAGATCGTCGTGGATGATCGGGTATTTGACCGGCAATTCGTGCATCCGGACTGGCCGACCGAGCAGCTCAACCAGCGATACTGCGCGGAAGTCTGCGGCCTGACATTTCACGTAAACCTGCTGGATTTCTACCCGAAAAGCCGAATTGGGCAATCGCCTGATGTTTCGGATTTTCGTCCGTTCGCACCGTGGATCAGCGTTGCCAACTCCGCGACATCCAAAGCCGGCGCGCATGAATCCAACACAGCGTGGATCAGCAGACCGATGGACTCAAATGACTTGCGAATTCACGGGAATGTCGAGCAATCGTACAAGGAACCTGTGCAGATCACCGTGCATGACATGGCGACGTTCTTCGCAAAGCTGCTTGCTGATCGCGCCACGATGGCGGGAGTCACGGTCGATTCGGCTCGAATCGCCAAGTCGATCGAAGATCCGCCGAGCGGAACGCAAGTCGGTCCCACCATCAGCACGCCCCTCACCACCGTGATTACGAGGTGCAATCAGGAAAGCCAGAATCTTTACGCTGAATGCCTGCTGAAGCGCATCGGCTACGCGAGAACAGGTGAGCCGGGATCATGGCTGAACGGATCGGCGATCATCCGGCATGTGCTTCTTGAGCGACTTGATGATCCTGCACTTCTGGCGGGCGTCAACATCGCGGACGGTTCGGGGCTCTCACGAGAAAATCGCATCACTGCCCGCATGATGACGGCCTGGCTGAAGTCCTTTCATGATGATCAGGTGATCGGTCCTGCGTTCATCAACAGTCTCGCAGTCGGCGGTGAATCTGGAACGCTTGAGTCACGATTCAGCGGCGCTCAACTGGGAGATGCCAAGGTGCAAGCGAAAACCGGATACATCAACCAAGTCTCGTGTCTTTCCGGATATGTCACGATGCCGGATGGACGACAGCAGGTATTCAGCGTGCTTGTGAACAATCTCAAGGAGGGCGGCACGGTCAGAATGGCGAAGAACCTGCAAGAAAAGATTGTGCAAGCGATCATTGACAACATGTCGGAATCAAATGTGGTTCTCGGAGGCGACTGACAAATTCAGCGAGTAGCCAGTCCGAGCCACTCCGCAAAGATTTCGATGGGGTGAAGAGCTGTCCGCTGCGTGCCATCATTAATCTGTTGTCGGCAACTGGTTCCGGGAGCTGCGACGATGGCATCAGGCATATTCCTGAGATCACCGAAGAGACTTTGTTCACCGATGGCCATAGACAGATCGTACTTTGATTTCATGTAGCCGAATGAACCTGCCATGCCGCAGCACCCGCTGTCGAGGACGGTGAGATTCTCGCCGGCGATGCGGCGCAGAAGCGCGGCACTGCTCTCCGCACCCCAGAGCGCCTTCTGATGACAGTGGCCGTGCAGCACGAGTTTGTGCTTCGATGATTTGCTCGACGGCACAGGGTTTTTCGGATGGTTCCCCCACTGCTGCTCGATGAACTGCTCGATGAGCGATGATTTTGCCGCGAGATCCTGAAGGATCTTCCTATCCACATCGAGGCGCAGATCGAGCCAGTCGTCCTTGATGGCGGAGAGACAGCTTGGCTCGCAGGCAACAATTGCGACAGGCTTTTCCTTCCGGATGCTCTCAGCGAGATTCGATGCAGTCGATCGGCAGGTTGAGATCGCGCGATCAAGCATTCCGAGACTGATCATGGAGCGTCCGCAACACCCGACATCGGGCAGCACGACGCGATATCCCAAGGCTTCAAGACTTAGAATCGCTGCGCGACCGATCGCAGGCTCGTTGTAGGTTGTAAAGCAATCGGGGAAAAGGATCACCACGGGCCCATCGGCATTTTGAATGGGGCGACCAGCGCGCCATGAGAACAGCGATTTATGAAACTTCGGCAGAGATCGACGGGAATCAATTCCAAGAATTTTTGATGCCAGATATTTTGCGGGGAAGGTGCGATTCAACGCATTGGAGAGCCACGGAAGCGCTGCGCCCATGCGATTCAAGGCTCGAATATTGCCGAACACCTTTGCGGTGAAGGGGGTGCGGCCCTTTCGTTCGTATGACTGTGCCACGAACTCAGCTTTCAGCTTGGCGATGTCCACGTTGCTCGGACATTCGGTCTTGCACGCCTTGCAACTCAGGCAGAGATCAAGGGTCTGGAGCGTGTCCTCATCGCCCCAAGCGGCCTTGCCTTTCTTACCGATCTGACCAGTGATTGCGAGACGAAGCGCATTGCCGCGCCCGCGGGGAGCATGGCGTTCATCGAGCAAGGCGCGATAGCTGGGGCACATGGTTCCGCCAGTGGTGCGCCGACAGATTCCCGCACCGTTGCACATTTCGACGGCGCCAGAGAAGCCGTGCTCTTTCTCATATTGAAAGTACGTCTTGATTTCGGGAACGCGAATTTCGTCATCCTGAGGCTTGATGCGAAGATGCTGTGCAAGATCGACGGGCGCGACGAGCATGCCTGGATTCAAGAGTCCTTTGGGATCGAAAATCTGCTTGATGCGGCGGAATCCATCGCAGATTTCCTTTCCGAAGTAGCGTTCAAGAAACATGCCTCGGACGCGACCGTCGCCATGCTCGCCGGAGAGCGCGCCTTTGTATTTGATGACAAGATCAGTGACATCTTCGGCGATGCGCCGCATGGCGATGACATCGTCGGGGTTTCGAAGACTGATCAGGGGGCGAATGTGCAAGCACCCGACCGATGCGTGGGCGTAGTACGCGGCCTTGGTTCCGTGACGTGCCACGATGTCACGGAATTCGCGGACAAAGACCTGCAATCGTTCCGGCGCGACCGCAGTATCTTCGATGAATGTGAGGGGCTTGCGTTCACCGGGCAGGCCGTGCAGGAGCGGTTCGCCGGCCTTGCGGAGTTTCCAGGCGAAAGCGATTTCAGATTTT
>DASZQE010000361.1:0-4193 GCA_035550175.1 Phycisphaerales bacterium
CTTCGTGTCCTGCATCACCGTCACCGACTTCACAACGCCCTTGGTTTCCTTCAACACTGTTTCGATTGCCTGCGCCGCGGTCACCTTCAACTGCGCAATGTCCGCTTGCGCTTTCGCTGGATTCGAGGGCAGGCTGCTGAAATCAAAATCGCCCGCCAGTGGCGCAGCGATCGCCGCCGTCAATCCCGCCAGAATCGCCCCGACCATCATTGCTTTCTGTGTCCGCTTCATGCTTCTGTTCATCCTTACATAATGACTCGCGACCCGCCCACGAGTTCGCGTCAACGCTGATCTCGATCAAAGTCGATCAGCCTATATCCGGACACCGGCGCGCACAATCTGCGTCCCGTTGATCTCCCAATTGTTCCGGCAAAGCTGCGTTTTTGCTGCTTTTCAGCCCTTTTCCGGTCCTGCGCACACTCCGCACGCTAGCGTTGCTCCATGAGCCGCGTTCCGGTGCGCAATCGGCTCAATCATTCAACTGCGTCCCGCGCACATCTCACGCTTCCGGAGGGTTTTCCTATGCGCACTGCGTTTACATGTCCGCTTGTCGTGCTGCTGCTTTTCACATGCTCAATTACGTCATGCTCATCCGTGCGCCCGGATCGCACCGAGCTTCAGGAAGTCGCGCGCAACTGGTGTCTCACCATTCGCGCAAGCCAGATTTCACCTGTCTATCCGCTCACGGAAGACCTGCAACCCGGCGACATCTTCCTCTATCCCAATGCCATCGCTGATGATCTCGCGCAATATGACACCAAGGGTTTTCTTCCGCTCGAAGACCACTTCGCCCGGCTCATGCCCACCGGCTACGCGGACTTCTATATCAACCCGGACCTCGCCAAAAATCCGCGCAATAACTGGCAGATCGCGCCTCAGGCCGTCTTTCCATCCTTTTCCTTCGTCATTCAGCAGGGATCCTCGCTCAACGCAGCGTTTCCTATTCAAGGCATTCCCGCCGCCTTCGCCGCGCTGGGTTCACACAACGCTATCGCTTCACTCTCACTCAGCGATGTTGTGACTGTCGGCGTGGATCACGCCTCATTGTTCAAGGATGTCGAAACCTGGGCGCAGAAGAACCGCGAATTGCTCGCGATGTATGCGCCAACGGAGCAGAACGCGCCGCCTCGCTACTACCTTCGCGTCGTCCGCAGGATCTACCTCGCAGGTCGCGTCTCGCTCATCATGACATCGCAGCGGAACGCGAACTTCTCCGGCAACGGCGGCGCCAATTCATCCGAAAAGACGCCGCTTTCATCGGCACCAACCGACAATCCCGCAAACTCCACGTCATCCGTTCCCAACATCGTTGATGTCGCGCTATCCACTGCAAAGCTCCAACACGCAATTGACGCTTCGCTTCCCGGCGCACAACTGAAGGTCACCTGGGCGCGCGAAAATGCGGTCGCAATGGATGAAACTTTTGTGCGCCCGCTCGTCGTCGGCTACCTCGCGTTCGACATCCCCATTCAGGCCGACGGCCGGCTCGGTCCGGGCATTTCTTCCGAACAGAGATTCGAGCGCAAAATCGATTTTCCAGCAACAACTTCCACATTCCGCGCACCGACAGGATTGGCGCAGGAAATCACATCCTGGCTCAATTCCGATGATGTTCAGGCACATCACAACATCTTCAACAACTTTCTCAAAAACCACGGCGTGAACCAGTCCGCCACTTCGTTCCTGAACGCTGAAGATGCGCCGGGATACGAAGAGTTGATGCAGCATTTCGTCGAAGAGGTGATTCAGAATCCGCAGGATTCCAAGGGGGCGAACAATGAAATCTGAAACGCTGAAGGATGTTCCCGCGCACAGCCTCGGCGACCTCGTGCGCAGCTACGCGCTCGACGGCGCGCACAAGATGCTGCTCGCTCGCGCGAAAAACACCTCCTGGACCATCACCGCTGTTTTTCCTGATTCGCAAAAAGCGAATCAAATCGGTGCGCGCAAGAATTCGTAATTCCAATTCATTTCGGGGGACACATGACACGCACATTCTGGATGATCACGAATCGCAGGATCGTCGGCGATGATTTGATCTGCGATCGCGGGCGATTGGCGTTTTTCGTCAGTTCTGCGGGTGAAATTGACAACTTTTCATCCTGGCAGGAACTGCCGCAGCAGGATTTTCTGGATCAATTGAAATCAGCTGCGGATGAATTTCCGAGGATAGATGACCGCGCACTTCACGAAGAACAGAAGCACATCACGCTTTTTGTGCATGGATACAACAACAATTGGCGGAGCAGCGCGCGGATGTACGCCCGAATCTGCGATCAATTGTTCAATGATCAAGGACGGAATCTCGGTTTGTGCATTCTCTTCGCGTGGCCTTCGGACGGCATGTTACTGAATTATCTTCCCGATCGTGCGGATGCGAGAGAATCCGCGCCTGATCTTGCGGAAATCTTGTCTTTGCTGCACGATCATCTGCTCGTGAAACAGCCGCTGGGCGCGCGCGATGCAGCGCTTTCCTGCAAAGCCAAGACGTCGATCATCGCGCACAGCATGGGCAATTATGTTCTGCAGAAAGCGATGCACATCGCGTGGACACGACACAATCAGCCCTTGCTGGTGAGCTTGATCAACCAGTTGATCATGGTTGCTGCGGACATTGACAATGATGTCTTTGGGAACGCGACAAATTCGAGCGAAAGCGACGGTGAAGCGATCGCGAACCTGACGTATCGCGTGACCGCGCTGTATTCCGGACGCGATTCCGTGCTGGGAATGTCGGCGGGATTGAAGCATTTCGGCAAACGCAGACTGGGCCGATCGGGATTGGATCGTACGAAGAGTCTGCCTGACAACGTGTGGGATGTTGATTGCTCGAAGCTTTTTTCAAAGGACGAAAGGGACATTCATTCCGGCTATTTCCGCGAGGAAACGACATTGAATCTGATGGAAGTTCTGCTTCGCGGCGTGGATCGGAATGTGATTATGGAATCTGAATTCCAAAGCGGAAATGATCTTGAGCGGTCAGTGTCGGCATGAATACATGAAACTCAAATGAAGGATGAAAGAAAAGCCTCCGGCGAAAACCGGAGGCTTGGTGTCTGCAAGATGCGGTATTGATCAGGGCGTGATGCCCATATCGAGGAGGGCCTGAATCGCGTCAGCCGAAATTATTGATCCTTCGGGAAAATTGTGCAGGCGAAAACACATGGTCAGCGACGAACTGAGAGCGTTTCGCCTGCGAATGGATGGATAGAGCGAAGTCCGCGCGAGTTCGCGGACGTGAATAAGCTGAAAAAAAGCGAGAACGAGTCTCATGCCGGTAATTGAGAAGTAGATTTGAAATGTGAGTATTGGAGGGCCGCATGAAGGACCGGAACACGAACGCAGCAGTTCTGAGCAGCCGCAGTAGTGAAGTACGCAAGCGGCGGGGTGATTCTGCGGGGAAAATGTGTTCTTTTTTTGTTGCGGCTGCATGCGCATTTCTTAATGCGCACGCAAACGGCGGTCGATGCGAGAGTTACGAGGCGACAGTGTCACTACCGATTGACTGCGGATTTTTTTCTGAACCGATCATTCCGTTAGCTATTGCATCAAACGGGAATGTCGGCGGATACTTTCGCAATTGTGCCAATGGAGAAGACCGTGCAATGATCTGGCAGGTTGGCGGCTCCACAGTGACCAATCTGCATGTCTGGGGACCGGATGACAGATCGTACACACAAGGAGTGAATCGTAGCGGCGTAGCGGTTGGCTATGTATCTCCATTTTCCGGTCCCGCCCGAGCATTTGCACGACTGAATGGAGTCGTCCAAGAGCTCCCGCTGCCACGAGGCACCGCAGATTCCGCTGCAGAAGACGTGAATGACCAAGGAATTGTTGTTGGATGGTTCAATCCGACGATTTCGACCCCCCCAAAGGCTTGTCGTTGGGTGAATGAACAAATTGAAGTTTTGAACGTGCAGGGAAAGTACTCGGCTTATGCCGAACACATAAATGATGATGGCGATATATGCGGATTTAAGACGATCGAAGTAAATGGATCTGCGTCCGAGATGGGCTTCCTATGGAAAGACGGAATTGCCACCGACTTGGGAATCATTCCCGATGGACTTAGTAGTCGATCAAGTTCGATTAACAACCATGATGAAATTGTCGGAAGTGGTATTCTTTCAATAAACCGAAATTTCATCGCGACTGATCGAGCTTTTTACTGGAGCGAGAAAACTGGAATGGTG
>DASZQE010000362.1:0-3984 GCA_035550175.1 Phycisphaerales bacterium
CTGATCTGTGACTGGGGAGACCCTCAACAGTAGGATTATCGAATCAATGAGCCTTGCGTTCGGTTCGGCCTGTCGGCTGTTCTGCATTCATCGTTCCTTCACAGATTCGGACCAAATGTTGATGGTGGGTGTCTTGGATCCAGCGTCCGTTCGACATGTTTCATGTCGCGTCTTGTCAGCACTTTGAAAGGCCGCCTGACACTTCAATGAACCAGACAGTTTTTCAATTTGGCGACAAGGTTCGCCATCTCAAACGCCCTGAATGGGGGATCGGGATGGTCACCAAAGTCGAGAACATCTCTGGAAATGGCTCCACTTCCCAACGGACTACGGTCCGTTTTCCAAGTGAGGGCGTAAAGGTCTTCAGCTCCGAATACGCTGACCTCGAAGTCGTCAACAGCCATGCTGCCGACGATTCCCGCGTCAATCTTGATGACGAAGTCCCGTCGCTTGAGTTCTGGGACCGTCTCGCCAAATCAGGTTGGCTTGAGCCCCTTGCCCAAAGAAAAATCCAGACCGTTATGACAGCCTTGCCTCCGGCAGTCAGCGATCCCTTTATCGGTCTGCCGAAACGAATCCTGATGACCCTCGATCTGTATCGCTTTAACGCGAGCGGCCGGAGTTTGATTGACTGGGCCGTCGCACAGACCGGACTATCAGACCCCATGACTCGCTTCACTCGTCACGAGCTGGAAACATTCTTTCAGCGATGGGCGTTCGCTCGCGATGCGCACCTCACACGGCTGCTTCAGGATGCTCGCACCGAATCCGTTCAGCTCCAGGATTCTCTGAAATCCGTGCCGCCCTTTGCCCAGGAAGCGCTCCGCAGGGTGACCTCGGCAATGCGATGATTTCGCCGCCTCAGTGTTGTCTGAAATCAACAACCCGCGCAATCCGAACACCTCCCATCTCAACCATGCGTCATAGAAGTCGCACGGCGCTTCGACATTCGGCATTTCGCATGTCTTCAACTTGCTGACTCCCCGCTCTGGGCGCATCACTTGTTTCTCTGACAAGCACTCCACAATCGCCGCCGCCGGCTCAAGAAATGAGGAACTGACATGGACGAGCAAGCCTTTCACTCCAAGTTCGATGAACTCATGAACAAGATCAAGGATCTTCCCGGGCAGCAGCGGGAGAAGCTTGAGGAACTCGCCAAGGAAACCAAGGACCGTCGGGAGCGGATTCAAAGCTCCGTCGCTGAGCTTCAGGAAGCCCTTGATTACCTTCGTCTCAGCGTCAAATACCTCGTCTTCGATCTTGAAGCCACTCGTCGGGAAAACGCCTATCTCCGCAAGCTGATCGAACAGGGCAACCGCGAAAAGAACACCCGTCCGCGCAATCGTCGCAATGATCATCAAAACGATTCCGATCCTTCGTCAGCTGATTGACGCATCATCACCAATGTCCGGACCAATGCTCTGATCCGGTCATTGAGATCGACATCCCGTAGTCTTCCCACCGGCAACTCTTCGATCTCTCAGAAGCGTTGCCGGTTTATTGCGCATGGCCAATCTCCGCTTTTGTCCTACTATGTGCGCGTGCTGACACACGTTCGATCCCTGTTCGTCGCGCTCGCCGCATTCGTGATGGTTTCATCACGCGCGTTCGCCGCGCTGCCCGCCCAGTCGCAACCTCAGATCAATCCCGACGATCCGATGCAGGTGCAGGTGCGAAGCAACCTCATCAAACAGCCGCTTGGCGATCAGACGCTTGCAGTCCTTGATCTGCCTGATCAGTTCCTCTCCCGCGTCGCCGATCGCATCATCCGCGAATCCTTCGAGCAGAATTTTCGAATCATCGTCGATACTCAGCCCGCAATTCAACCCGCATCCGCCCCCGGTGCGCCTGCATCATTGCCTTCTGCTGCGACCGCCCCCGCGCCTGCTTCTCCGAAAAAGATTTCACCGCTCTTTTGGACGCTTCCCATTCCGCCCGGCCTCGTCATCGTCCTCATGATCGTGATCCGCCGAAACAGAAGAAAGGCCTCGCTCTGAAAACTTCGAGCAACATCCTTCTGCAATTTGGCGTGCTCTCCGCGCTCACATTTCTTGCGGCTGCCGACATACCCGCCAAATCATCCTCGCAGGAGATCTTCGCGCGCGAAACCTACCCCGAAGCTCGTCCGCCGCTTCGCGGGTTTCGCGCTCCGATTCTTGATCACGCCGATGAACTCTGGCCTTTCAACCTTCCCGATGTGGATTCAACTCCCGAGCTTCATGCAGCGTCAACGATCATCCAGACGCAACTCGCATCCGATGGTCTGCTCTCCACAACAGCACAAATATTCGCGGCGCTTCCGTCCAAGACGCTTCCCGCTGATGCCGCCGGCCTCCTCGATTTCTTCAAGCGTGCAGGTCTTCCGATAGATCTCCTCGCTGCATTCATCCCCTCAGATCAACCCTCCACGTCGCCTGCCGCAACACTTCAATCAATTCAATCGCTCGTCCTTCACGACCACGTTCCAGCAAGTCAAATTGCCAGCCGATTTTCGTTCGCCTTCCAGCCATCCGCTCCGGGCTTTGCGATTGCTTGCGAAGACGGAACCTCGGATTTTGCGCAGATTCGCCTCCAACTGCCCTCTGCCCGGTATTGGCAGGGGCTCGGCGATGGCGGCGCAGTCGATATCGCTCGCCAACTCACAGAGCGCATCTCAAGCGCCAGGTTTCTCATCGGCATTCCCTCCGATCAGCGCGAGGCCATCGAGCAACTTCTCGCTCCGGGTGCGCACGCTTCCAAGGCTTCCGTCACCTATTTTTCTTCTTCGCTGACGCTGGCTCAGTGGGCACAAGACAACGGCAAGCCCGGTTTCATCTCTGCCGCATCACCCAAGTTGGCCACCATCGTTCCTCGCTATGCCTCCCGTGGCGAAGACGGCGCAACATTCATTCCCGGCGAAACCTTCATCGCCGATGCGCTCGCTGAAACCGGCCCCACAGTCATCCAGTCTCCGCTCCTCTTTCAGGGCGGAAACCTGCTTGCCTACCATCAGCCTTCAACAGGAAAGAAAATCCTCTTGATTGGTGAAGCCGAACTCTACCGCAACATCGCGCTCGGCCTTTCACAAGATCAGGTCTTGCAGGCATTCTGTTCCGAGTTCAACGTCGATCAGTGCATTACGCTTCCCGCTGTCTCTTTTCATATCGATTTCGAGCTCTCGATTCACATTCAGGGCAATCGCATGCTTGCGTTCGTCAACGATCAGACGCTTGCAACACAGGCAATTCTCAGTTGCACGCTTCAGCCGCTTGTCAGTTTGCAACTCCTCTCTAATGAATCTGCGCTGGAGGCAGCCCAGGCCATTCGCAACAAGAACTTTGAGTCTGCGCTCTCCATTATCATGCCTCCCATCATGGACCAGGCCGTGTCACCCGGTCGCGTCCCTCTCAGCTTCGCAAAGAACTTCGCCGTTGGTTCTTCAGATTCCGGTGTGGGCAACATGCAGCGAATCCTCCTTGCCGCGGACCTTGCGACTGCCTGCAATGTGCCGCTCGACTTGAACGACATCGATCCGGACACACAGACCTATTTCCGCGCATTGCGACGTCTTCAATCCGATCGCGCTGCACTTCAACATCAGCTTGAAGACCTTGGCTTTGTGCTCGTGCCGATCCCCAGCCTGGCCGATGGAAGTCGGTGCTTGAATTACGTGAACATGGTTCAGGGAAAGACGCGATTGCTCCTGCCGGCCTACGGTGGCCTGTTCTCCCCGGTTGATGCTCAGGTCAGGCAAATCGTTCAGGACAAGCTTGGTGCCGATGTGCAAATTGTTCAGATTCTCACCGGCGAAACGCAGCGTCGCCAGGGTGGACTTCATTGTGCAGTTTCTGCGTATTACGAACCATAGCTGCCGGCACGCTCTTCCTCCGCACGCACGCCGAACATCGCAAATTCCATTGACACAACCGCCTTCACACGCGATGCTCTGGTGTCATCGCGATTTCGCCGTCGCATCGAAAAATCCTGTAGCTGCTAAGTGTGAAT
>DASZQE010000363.1:0-7400 GCA_035550175.1 Phycisphaerales bacterium
ATGCTCCGCCGGATGGCTCTGCGCCAACGACGACAACACCGGACGAAGACGAAACCCCCAAGCCCAAAAAGCACAAGAAGAAATCAGAAGAATCTGACGCAGCGATGGCCATCGGTCCCGGCACACCAATCGCTCCCACCCATGCCGATGCTCGTCAATCCGACCCTGTAACAACCAAGCCCGCGTATCAGATCATCGGCGTGAAGTGGGGAGGCATTTCCAATTCGCCGAAGGAAGATGACGAGATTCTGCAACTGCTTGATGAGAACGACAAAGTCGTCTGCGAAGTGAACATTCAGGAGAAAAACGGCTGGCCTTCGTGCAAGAAGCCCGATGGTCCCAGCATTTTTCTTGCGGACATTCACGTCAAGAATCTGAACGATGGCAAGAATTGGAAGCGTTCCGCCGCAGGCAAATTCGGCGCACGGTACAACAACGTGACCGACGTGTTCACGGGAAAGGACATCGGCTCGCCCGGCTACGTGCCGCAACTTTCAGGCGAGGCTCCCGCCGCAGCGCCCGCAGCGAAAAAGCCTGCTTCATCGAAAAAACCGGAAAGCACGCCCGATGATGGTGACATCGACTACTGAGTTCGCGTGAAAATTCTGCGACGAAATGAGCATGCGCGCTTAGAATCTGTGCGTCTTCTTCTGGTTGACACATGATGCAGACTTCCGCCGGTTCCAATTCCACTCGCGATCCCCGTCTTGCGGTCACCGTGGATGGTTTGCGCCTGCCCAATCCGTTCATCATCGGCTCCGGCCCGCCCGGCACGAATGCCAACGTCATTGCCAAGGCCTTTGACGAAGGCTGGGGTGCCGTCATCGCCAAGACGATTTCGCTTGACGCCTCCAAGGTCATCAATGTCGCGCCGCGATATGCGCGCATGCGAGCCCAAAATTCCAAGGAAGTGATCGGCTGGCAGAACATCGAATTGATCTCCGATCGCCCGTTTGAAACGTGGATCAGAGAGTTCCGCGAACTGAAATCGAAATACCCCGACCGCATCCTCATCGCTTCGATCATGGAGGAATATTCAAAAGACGCATGGATCGAAATCGTGCAGCGTTGTGAGCGAGAGGGGGGGATTGATGCGTTTGAATTGAATTTTTCCTGCCCGCACGGTCTGCCGGAGCGCAAGATGGGTTCCGCAATGGGACAGGACCCGGAGATTCTTGAGGAAGTGTGCGGATGGGTTGTTGAGGCGACGCGCAAGCCGGTGTGGGCGAAGATGACGCCGAACATCACGCACATCGTCGATCCTGCTCGCGCCGCTCTTCGCGCAGGCTGCACCGGCATCTCCGCTATCAATACGATTCTGTGCGTGATGGGCGTGGACCTGCAGACGCTGCGGCCCGAGCCGACGGTTGAAGGCTACACCACGCCGGGCGGATATTCGTGCAAGGCGGTTCGGCCGATCGCGCTGCGCATGGTGATGGAAGTGGCGCAGCTGATTCACGGTGAATTCCCGGAGGCTTCGCTGTCCGCGATCGGTGGAATCGAGACCGGCGAGGACGCCGCGCAGTTCCTGTTGCTCGGCGCGAACACCGCGCAGGTGTGTACGGGTGTGATGATCCACGGCTACACCCTCATCCACGATCTCTGCGTGGGCCTGCTTGCGTTCATGGATCGCCACGGCTTCAAGTCGATCGAGGAGTTTCGCGGGAAGTCATTGCCGTATTTCACCACCCACGCTGATCTTGTGACGCGACAGGCTACGGCGAAATCTGCAGCCAAGGCGAAGGTCGCAGCGGATGGCGTGGTGAAGAAAGATACTGACTGGTCGGGGGAGAGGTTTGTGGAACAGAGTAATAAGCTTGTATCAAATCAGTAAGTTTGGCATAGACAATTCATGCATAAAGACGATCATGAAACTACCAAAGACCTTGCAATTCCAACTGCATCGTTAATGATTACTCTGGTTGCGACGCTACTCGCAATCTCCGGTATGCCTGGTGCGGCGGCTGCAGTTAGTGTAGGTGCAGCCGGATCAGAAGCAATTGATAACACAGTGCGAGCTTTCTCAAAGAGAAAAAGTGAGCGAGAATTATCCCGTCTCAAACGTCTGTTGGAAACAGTAGCTGTACGAGTTGGTCACTTAGAGACCACACAGCCGGATGAGAAAGTCAATTTATTTCTAGAGGTTGTACGAAACGCCATCAAGGATGACGAGGAAACCAAGCAGCCTATCTATTCAGGGATTTTGGAATGGATTGTAAAAGATAGTCCGCCAAGTGTTCAAGTAAGAATTCTTTCTGATGCAGTGCGAGATCTTTCATATCTTGAACTCTATTATTTTATACATGAAATGCATGGACGTCGGCGAATTGAGCTAATTGAATATATCCTTTCAGAATCATTGATTGTCAGACGTTTGGAGAGCTGTGGATTGGCGAGTGGTGGCGTTAGGATGAATGGAAGTCCGACTATCGTCGGATCAATCTTAAAGAAGTATTGTCCGGTCAATGAGCTTGTTGAACCGAAAAAACAGTCATAATTTTGCTAAAATCATGCCCATCCTCTTTAAAAACGCCCGCGTCATCACCTCCACCGCTGACTACATCGCGGATGTTTTCTGTGCGGATCAATCCATCACGCGCATCGAGACAACCATCGATCCGCGCACGTTTCCGTCCGGCACGCAAACCATCGATTGCACCGGCAAGTATCTCTTTCCCGGCTTCATTGATCCGCATGTCCACGTCTATCTGCCGTTCATGGGCACCTACGCTAAGGACACGTGGGAGACCGCGTCGCGTGCTGCGCTGCTCGGCGGAACAACGACGCTGATCGAAATGATCTGTCCGGGCAAGACGGAAGGGCCACTGGCCGCCTATGAAACCTGGCTGAGCAAGGCGCAAGGCGTCGCTTCGTGTGATTTCACATTCCACATGGGTGTCACTCGTTACGACCCGGAATCCGAAAAACAGTTCCGCGAGATTGTCAGGCAAGGCATCAAATCCTTCAAAGTCTTTCTTGCGTACAAGGGCGCGCTGGGAGTGGACGATCGCGAGCTCTATCACGCCCTCAAGCTCGCGCGAGAGCTTGATGTGGTCGTCACCGCGCACTGTGAAAATGAAACGCTCGTTGCCGAACGCCAGGCGGAACTGCTTGCAGCAGGCCGCACCGGGCCTGAATTCCACGAACCATCCCGGCCTGTGTACGTCGAAGCCGAAGGCGTGCATCATCTGATGACCTTCGCGCTGCTGACCGGCGCAGAAGTCTACGTGGTCCATACTTCCTGCAACGAAGCGGTTCACGAGGCGCTCGTCGGTATCGCCCATGGCGTCCGCGCTCACATCGAAGTTGTGTTGCCGCACCTCGTGCTGGATCACTCCTATACCGAGAAGGATGAATTTGAGGGAGCGAAGTACGTGATGTCGCCGCCGCTTCGAGACAAGCGGCAGGCCGAGCGCATGTGGAATCGTCTTCGTTCGCGCGTGGTCAGCACGGTCGCCACCGATCATGCGCCCTTTGATTTTGAAGTGCAGAAGGAAATGGGCAAGGGCGATTTCACAAAGATTCCCAATGGCATTCCTTCCGTGCAGCATCGTGTTGAGCTGCTGTACACACACGGCGTCTGCACCGGCACAATTGACCTGAACACGTTTGTTGATTGCGCATCGACCAAGGCTGCGAAAATCTTCGGCCTCACGAAAAAGGGCGATATCGCGGTCGGCATGGATGCTGATCTTGTCGTCTTTGATCCGAATTTCAAAGGCGCGATCTCCGCAAAAACCCACGCGATGGCTACAGATTATTCCGCGTTCGAAGGTTGGCGCGTGACTGGTCGCGCTGACCTTGTGACACTTCGCGGAAACATCATGGTGCGAGATGGAAAATTCGTCGGCGCTAAAGGTGCAGGACAACGTATTATTCGGTGATGACCATGAAATCACATTTCTTCACAGGTTCCTTGGTGTTGGCCGCAGTTGTGTGCTCGCTGGCGATCGCAGAGCCTCCCGCCACGGCGCCTGCCACTCGGCCGGACATTGATCATGCGACGGACAAGGCGCTCGGGCACGGCTTTGTCATCAATCTTGAAGTCACCGATGCGCCGCAGCTTCTTGAATGGGGCGAGAAGGCTCGCGCGATCTGCGAAAAGCAATATCCGATCATCTGTGAAATGCTCAACAGCGACGGCTTCGTGCCGGTGGAGCAGATCAAGATCGTGTTCCGCAAGTCGATGTCCGTGCCTGCGGCGACCGGCGGCGGGATCATCACCATCAATGCGGAATATGTGGAGAATCACAAGAGCGACTTCGGCATGGTCGTTCACGAACTGACGCACGTTGTGCAGTCGTACCCCCGCATCAACTCAAACATGAGCTGGCTGACCGAAGGCATCGCTGACTACATTCGCTTCTACAAGTATGAGCCGGGTGCGGACAAGTCAGTGATTGACGTCAAAAAGGCGTCGTACCGGGATTCGTACCGTACGACGGCAGCGTTTCTGAATTACCTGACGGAATCGCGCGACAAGGACATCGTGAAAAAGCTGAATGCGCTTATGCGTCAAGGGCAATGCAACAAGATTTCATTCAAGACGCGGCTCGGCAGGAGCATCGATGACTTGTGGAAGGATTTCATCGAGGTTGAGAAGAAGCGCCAGGCTGCCGGATGAAGTTGGAGAAGGGATTGGTTCGCCCGAAAGCTCGCGATTTCCTACAATAGGCTCGCCGCACGCGCCCGCGGCCTTCCGAGCATCGGTCCATGACCAATCGAATTGCATTTCGTCGTCCGCTCATCGGAATTATCAGTCTGGCTGCCGTCGCAGCGCTTGCGTTCGCGCCGCCCTCAGGCAGACCGCCCGCCGGGCCGCTCCAGCGCTACGATCCGAAACTGTACGACATGACATTTTCGGTCACAGTCAGCACGCTTCAGAAGAATTTTGCCTCCGATCGCGAATTCTACAACCTGCAGGATGCGCCGATCATCATGCCGGTTATTGATCTGGGCGCATTCAGCAAGGTGCAACACGATTCGATCAACGGGCATCTCTGGCTGGAGGGAAATGAAGACCTGTCGCTGCAGCGGCGCATTCGCTTTGATGAGGATCAGTCCTATCACACCAGCCGCGTGGTGTTGACGGTTGCGAACTTTCACGGTCAATCGCTGCGCTGGCTTGTCGGGTACCGCGTGCAGTCATGGTCGAGCAAACTTGATGAAAAAGCTGCACAGAATCTGACGTGGCCGAAGGAATGGTCCAAGGAAGTTGCGGATGGTCTTGCGCCGCAGGCGTATGTGGAATCCGACGATGAAGTGTTCAAGAAGAAAGTGGAGGACATCACGCGAGGCCGGATACGCATGGTCAGTCCGTATCTTGCGGCCAAGGAATTGATCCGCTGGTGCGTGCTGAATGTTCGCGTGTTCGGAGATCCACAGCGAAAGGGAATCGGCGAAACGATTCTTGGACTCGAACTCATCGGCGCGAAGGCAGCCATGGACAAAGGCTCGGGGACATCGCTTGACCTGACGTGCGTGTGCGTAGCCATGTTGAAGGCTGCGGGCATTCCCGCCCGGCCGGTCATCGGAATCATGGAAGATGAGCGAGATCGAACGCGATTCGTGGTGTGGGCGGAGTTCTACATGGACAACTGCGGCTGGATACCGTTTGATCCCGATGAGCTGCGGAGCAAGAACCTGCATGTTGCGAATGTGTATGACGCCTGGCCGGAACTGGGAACCATGAAGCATTTGAACGAGCGCATCCCGCTGGCATACAACAT
This sequence comes from Phycisphaerales bacterium, assembly GCA_035550175.1. Classification (GTDB taxonomy): domain Bacteria; phylum Planctomycetota; class Phycisphaerae; order Phycisphaerales; family SM1A02; genus DASZQE01. Next base: position 5,730 of record DASZQE010000363.1, read on the forward strand.
AGTGCCGGTGGCTGCGGTGCAATCGCCGCAGTATCCCGCCGTGTGGGGATGGGATCCGCGACCGCAGAAAGACCCCGGAAGTGAACAGGTGATCAATCTCGGCATCATTTCGCGCGGCAAGGGCGAGGATGATCCGAAATGAGGGCTGCAATCACGAAACAGCGATCGTCAAAAAGAAAAACGGCGATCGCGTGAGCGACCGCCGCATGAATTGATTCACCTGGAATTCAGCAAGGCTGCAGGAGCATTCCTGAAATTCAATCTGAATTATTGAGGTTCGTCGTCATCCTTCACGCCGAATGTTGCGTGTGAGTCATCACGGTACTTGACGAGCTTGTCGAGAGAAGTCTTGGCGGCATCGGGATTGTCAGCCACGATGGATTCCTCGGTTTCGATCATCATCTTGAGCGCCTGAAGCAGATGGGCGTGGAACTCAGCCTTGATTTTGTTCTTGCCGGCGTCGTCCTTGGCGCTGTCAAGATACTTCTGCGGAACGGGCGCCATTTTCGCGCTGACGCAGGATCGCTCAGCTTCGCCGATGAGCATGAGGTTCTCATCTTTCTTGGATGCGTCATTGATCTGGCCGGACAAGCGTGTGATGGCGCGATTCATGGCGTTCATGGAACGGCCAACGGGAATCATCATGTTTCCGCCGGGACCACCCTGGCCGCCGCCGAAGCGTCCGCCTTCTCTGCCGGGACGGCCTTCACCTTCACCCTGCGGGCCCTGTCCCGGATCGCCGCGCCATCCACCTTGGCGGCCGCCGCCGGGACGTTCACCACCTGCGCCACCACCCGGGGGCGGGGGAGGAGGCGGAGGATTGCCATCATCGGGCGGAGCAGCCTGTGTCGGTGAAGCCGGCGGAGCGACTGCGGCATCGGTGACAGCAGCCTTCGTGCCGTTTTCCGTGGTTGCGAAAAGCGTGGTGGCGGCAGCGGAGCACGCGATGACCGAAGCCACGAGGAGGGAGCGGACGGGGATTGAATTCTTCATGGGTTTGACATCCTGTTTCAAAGAGGAAATCCGTTTGAGAACTCGGTAAAAACGATGAGTGGGCGCAGGATATTGCAAGATGAATAATTCAGCGCGCGCGAAAAGGGAGGATGAGAAACAGAATCCGAACGGGAGGAAAAGAAATCCACATGCGTGCGCACAATGTCTTACCGATATCGTCACGACGGCATGAGTCAGGAGACGATCGGCACGCAGAGCTTGAAAACAATGAATTTTGCATCAACGGCGACTTTACAGTGCGCATCTTCAGGAGTGTTGTCATCCAATTGCGCCGAAATTCATGCGCATTCTGATCGTGCAGATCAATTGAGCGGCTGATACGGACATGTGGAGGACACTATCGTGCAAGAGGGCGGATTTCACTGACAGGACATCGCGGAATCGGCGCACGATTGAACATGATCGTGTGTCTAAATTCCCACACCATGCAGCGGTCGATGAGTGCGCACGGCGGTACATCGTTGACGATCAATCGCGAGATTTGCGGTGCGATTTCAGGGAGTGGGCGATCCAAGCAAGGTACGGGTGAAGGCTCGTTAGAACGAGATACGCAAAGAGAGCGACGAACAGCGCCAAGATTGCAAAGAGAATTCCGCCGGCTGGAAATCGCGGCCCCATATCGAAGAGCGCAAGAATCATGCACACAAAGATTAAGAG
>DASZQE010000364.1:0-2866 GCA_035550175.1 Phycisphaerales bacterium
GAAATAGTGCTTGTGCGTGCCATGCTCGTTCCTGTGCTTTAAGAATAACTATGTGCCCCGGCCCGCCGGTCACGAATGCTAGACACTAATCATTAGCAACATTCTTCGCAAGTCTTGCACAAATCAATGCCTTGCATGCGATTGTCATTTCAGCACCATTTGACCCTCTGTCATACCCTCGAATCACGCGCGGGTGTTTCCATTACATGCCGTCTTGGTGACTTGAAAGACGCACTGAATAATTACCAAACAAATCGATGCTTCCGTAATAACACCGGGTCTCAATCGCCCTGACATGAGGTTTACATTCTTCGTTCTTCGCCCGATTGCATTGCCGTTGGAATTCAGTCGCCTCTGCGCGTTGAATCTCGAAATAATGATCACCACGACGATTCAGCGACTCATGTGATGAGCAGTTGATCAGATTATGATGTCAGGGAGCTGTCGCGCAGATCAATTCCGCGATTGATCCGCAAGGCATCAGTGTGTTGCAGAGTTGTTCCGAGCACGGTCTCATCCAGCAGACAATGAGCAACTCGAAATTCAGGAGTGGGCCGTACTGGATTTGAACCAGTGACCTCTTGCGTGTCATGCAAGCGCGCTAGCCAACTGCGCCAACGGCCCAAAGAGCCTTTCATCGCCCAAACGTGTCTCGAACACTGTCAGCCACGGAGCGATGCCAAGCCTCGAATCGATCACAATATCGCCTCCATCAATCACGGTCAAAGGACGCGCACACCCTCGCCTGTTCATGCGCACAAAGTCGTATGGCGCATTTTTGACTGCCAACCTGGCAGGCGATTGGATCGGAAGTCACATTGAGTGTCAGAGCTTTTTGGGCGCTCCTGCGACCGGAATGCCTCGTAACCACCGGCAAATCAAGGATTCCTGCATCAAATGCTGAAATCCCGATCCGTCGATTTCTGGCGCGGAATTTGAAAGAGTGGACATTCGCTCGGATTCTCTAATTCATTGATCTGCATCCCCCAACAAATGCCGACATCCTCCAACCCTGGCCGTTCCACGGTTGTCGCAGGATCTGACCGGATGGCTCGATGTGTTCGGACTTACGCTCGATTTCGCAGGAGACAGACATGGCGGTGAAGGAACTCGCGTTCGATATTCAGGCTCGTAAATCCCTCTTGGCTGGCGTTGAAAAACTCGCCGCCGCAGTCAAATCCACGCTCGGCCCGCGCGGACGAAACGCAGTCATCGACAAAAGCTGGGGCGGGCCGACGGTGACCAAGGACGGCGTGAGTGTTGCGGAAGAAATTGAACTTCGCGACAAAGTTGAAAACATGGGCGCGTTGCTGGTGAAGGAAGCGGCGAGCAAAACGTCCGATGATGCAGGCGACGGCACGACGACTGCGACGGTTCTGGCGGAAGCGATTTTCAAAAGTGGATTGAAGCATCTGACCGCAGGCGTGCAGGCGAACTCGCTGGTGCGCGGCATTCACAAGGCGGTTGATGTTGTCGTTGATGAGATTAAAGGAATGGCCAAGCCGGTTGCGAACGTGAGCGGCGGGATCGCGTCGGTTGCGACAATTTCCGCAAACAATGATCCGTCGATCGGAAAGATCATGGCGGAAGCGTTCGAGAAAGTCGGCAAGGACGGCGTGATCACGGTTGAAGAAGGCAAGGGGCTTGAAACCTTCGTTGAAGTCGTCGAAGGCATGCAATTTGATCGCGGATATCTGAGCCCGAACTTCGTGACGAACGCGGAGGACATGACGGTTGAACTGGACAAGTGCCTGGTGCTGATTCACGAGGACAAGATCGACAACGTGACGAAGCTGGTGCCGTTCCTTGAGAAGGTGATGGCGACGAAGAAGCCGTTGCTGATCATTGCTGAGGACGTGACGGGCGAAGCGCTTTCGACGCTGGTGATTAATAAGCTGCGTGGCGTGGTGCAGGTGTGTGCAGTGAAAGCGCCGGGCTACGGCGATCGGCGCAAGGCGATGCTGGAAGACATCGCGGTGCTCACCGGCGGAACCGCGATTATGAAGGATCTGGGGATCGAGCTGGACAAGGTGACGGTGGCGCAGCTCGGCCAGGCGAAGAAGCTGGAAGTGGATGCGGACAACACGACGATCATCGAGGGCGCGGGCAGCACGAAGGACATTCAGGGACGCATCGCGCAGATCCGCAATGAGATCGACGCGACGGATTCTGATTATGACCGAGAAAAATTGCAGGAACGTCTGGCGAAGCTGGCGGGCGGCGTGGCGCAGATCAACGTGGGCGCTGCGAGCGAAGCGGAACTGAAGGAAAAGAAGGCGCGGGTTGAGGACGCGCTGCACGCGACGCGGGCGGCGGTTGCGGAAGGCATCGTGCCGGGCGGCGGCGTGAGCTTCATCCGGGCGCTGGCTGCATTGCAGAAATCCCGCAAGGGATTGAAAGGCGATGAGGCGGCGGGCTTTGACGTGATCGCGGAGGCGATCAAGCTGCCGTTGCAGACGATTGCGGACAACGCAGGTGAGAAGGGGACCGTTGTGGTCTCAAAGGTTCTCGAAATGGACGGCAACAAGGGCTTCAACGCGCTGACGCTTGAGTACGGCGACCTGATCAAGGACGGCGTGATCACGCCTGCGAAGGTGGACCGCACCGCATTGCAGAACGCGGCGAGCGTAGCGGGACTGTTGCTGACGACGGATTGCATCGTGACTGATGCGCCGAAGGACAAGGATGATGAGGCCGGCCACGGCCATGGCGCACCGGGGATGGGCGGCATGGGTGGAATGGGCGGCGGCATGCCGGGCATGGGCGGCATGGGAGGGATGGGGTTCTAACCATTCCAAGTATGTAACAACTATTTACTGATCGCAACACGCGATCATCACTGACAGAGATCCACAGAGCATTTAGG
>DASZQE010000365.1:0-1612 GCA_035550175.1 Phycisphaerales bacterium
ATGAATCCGTGGCATGGCTGACGGGGATCGGGTGTGCGGCAGGCGTGCCGTATTGCATGTATCGAACTTTCGTGGCAGGCGTGCCACCATCCCATCGAGCAATCGGCATCGTGTCGGCAGGATTCTTTTCCGTAGTTGCCCTCGCGGTTGAATCGTATGCGGGACTCTTCTGGTTCCTCTGGCTTGTCACGAAGTTCTACGGGCCGATGTGTTGAGGCGCTTGAGCGTTCTTGACGGATGTTCCGCATTCGGGACAGTTGGCGTGATGGATGCCCGAGGCGCGAAGGTTGTACGCGCACTTCGGGCAGAGGCCCCACATCCGGCGTATCAGCGTGCGAAGAAAACAATACAAGTGGTAAAGCAGGAACGCCGAGACCGCATACAACACGGAATCTGCAATGAATCCCAGCGGAATAGGGCGATACGGCAGCATTCGGTAAGTGTTAAGTTGATGGCGTATCTCCAACCATGTTGGCGAAAACGTTAGAGCCGGCGCTCGTGCGGGCAAACCGCCCTCGACTATAGCGTTGAATTGCATAGGCAAAGTTGGTGGAACAATAATTTCCACGTTGCAGCAGGCTGCTAGCCACGGCCAACCGCGAGCGTCTTCTGTATGGAACAATCGCGCTCTGCGTGTTTGGGGATCAATCTCGGGACCCGCTGGAATCACATCTTTCAGCGTGATCCATTCAGGCATCGGCGTGATCTTGGTCCGCACGCCGCCTTGAAAGTCAACAGAATTCAGTGCGCCATCAAAGTAATATCGCTGCGCTCCCGGACAACGATAATATGTAATAAGCCAATACGGTGGTTTGCTGTCGCTGACGTACACGCCGTTTCTATATGAAGTGTCCCGTGCCCCGCTGACATCAATAAGCACTGCACATCCCCATGTGATCATGACGGTGGACAAGAGTCCGATGGAGAGAAACAGCACGATGCGTTTGATGATTCCGGAAGCTCGCATGACGTCGAGCATAGTGTATCGACGATTCGCGCATGCTGTTTGGCACTACAGCAGTATCATGATTCCGAAAAATCATACCCCGCCATGTACTGACCCGTCGTCTGCTTCAGCACCTGTCGCAGAAGATCATTCAGCAGCGTGGAAGCGCCGAACCGGAACAAATGCGGCGAAAGCCACGCTGGCCCAAGCGTTTCATTCACCATCACCAGGTAATGCAGAGCCGATTTTGCGCTGCGGATGCCGCCCGCGGGCTTCATGCCGATGCGCACGCCTGTCGCACGGAAATGATCGCGGATCGCTTCAAGCATCACCAGCGTCACCGGCATCGTTGCGGCCGGCGTCACTTTCCCCGTTGACGTCTTGATGAACACCTCGCCGTCCTCAAGCGCTGCACCATTCGCGCCGCCGACCGATGACGCAGCCTCGATCGCCAGATCCGATGCCCGCCGAATGTGATCGTACGTTTCCAGTTCGCCGGTCTCGAGAATGATCTTCAGGTGCGCGGAACCAGCGGAGTGACCCGCATCAGTCGATCCGCGCACGCACGCCTGCTTCACAAGCTGAATCTCTCTTGCCACCTCCTCGTACCGCCCCGCAAGAAACGCCCCGCGATTGATCACCATGTCGATCTCGTCCGCGCCCGTT
>DASZQE010000366.1:0-4462 GCA_035550175.1 Phycisphaerales bacterium
AGCGTCACTGACAGCAACACCCAGAAAATCCAGCTCAGCAGCTCGATGTAATACTGCTGCTCATACAGGCTGTACACCCACCAGTGTTCCAGCACGCCCATCTCTTACGAGCCCTCGTACAGCACCACGATCAATACATCCGATGACGCGAACCGGTGTGCCATCGAACGCTCCGCCCCCGCGATCGTCGGCCCTTCGGTCACTCGCGTCTGAGGCGAAATGTTCCCGAAGATGTTCGTCACCTTCGCGCCCGATGATTTCAGCCACGCATTCATGTTCTTTTCCAGAACGTCAACCTCGTGTTCCAGCCCCTTGAAAATCTTGATCTGTTGCACTGACAAATCTCCACGACTTCAATTGATTCTTACGCCGCGTTCACCTTCTCCACGTCCGGCGCCAACCCCAACTGAACCAGGTGCGCCAATGGTCCGTGCGGTTTCGCCTTTTCTTCTTCCAGCCGATTCAGCGCGCCCGGGTTCGCGTACGTGTTGAACACCATCGCTTTGATCGTCCCCAGCATTCCGCCGAACGATGCAAACGTGTGATTCACCGCACTCGGCTCATACCCGCAGTGCACCATGCAGTTCGCGCACTTCGCGTTCCCGCTGTTGTGCCCGTAATTCTCCCACGCAGTCGTTTCAATCAACTCCTTGAAGCTGTCCGCGTACCCCTCCTGCAGCAGATAGCACGGCTTCTGCCATCCGAAAATGTTGTAGCACGGGTTGCCCCAAGGCGTGCATTCATATTGCCGTTTCCCCATCAGAAACTCCAGGAACAGCGGGCTCTGGTTGAACTTCCAGCTCTTCTTCCCAAGATGCCTGTTCGAAAGAATCATCTCGAAAAGATTGTTCGTTTCCTTGCGCTTCAAAAAGCTCTTCTGGTCCGGTGCTTTTTCATACGCATACCCCGGGCTCACCATCATGCCTTCAACGCCCAGCGTCATCATCTGGTCAAAGAATTCGCGCACTGCATTCGGATCCGCGCCTTCGAACAGCGTTGTGTTCGTCGTCACGCGGAAACCCTGCTTCACAGCCAGCCGGATGCCCTCCTGCGCTTTCTTGAAGGTTCCTTCCCGGCACACCGCGAAATCATGTTCCTCTTCGCGCCCGTCCATGTGAACACTGAACGTCAGATACTTGCTCGGCTTGAACCATCCCGCTTCCAGCTTTTCCTTCAGCAGAATCGCATTCGTGCAGAGGTAGATGTATTTCTTCCGCTTGACCAGTTCCGTCACCAGTTCGCGGATGTGTGAATACAGCAACGGCTCTCCGCCCGGAATGCTCACCATCGGCGCACCGCATTCATCCACCGCTCGCAGCGCATCCTCCAGCGTCATGTCCTGCTTCAGAATGTGCGCCGGATACTGAATCTTCCCGCATCCAGCGCACGCCAGATTGCACCGGAACAACGGCTCCAGCATCAGCACCAGCGGATACCGCTTCCGCCCAGTCAGCTTCTGCTTCAGCACGTAGCTCGCCACTGTCCACATTTGAGAAAGAGGTACTGCCATTCCGCTGTTCTTCCGCTCCGCGCCAGAGAATTCCGTCCATCCCTCGTCAATCCAAGAGAGAACGGTGGGGGGTGGGGATCGGCGGGTCACACTCTTGCGATCCCGGCGTTCCGCCACTTCGCCAAACCCCGATGATAGCGTCTACCAGCTTCCGCATCATTTTCCACCTCTAGATCCATGCCGCTCCCTTTACTTCTTCCCTCTTCATTCTTCCCTAATGCCTAATGCCTTGTATTTCTTTTTCTTGCTTTCCGGCTGTCGGGCTCTCCTTCTCGGACCTCGATTTCACCTGAATTCTTCGGCATTTCCGCTTCCTCGCCTTACTCCGCGATCCATCCCCCGCTTTGTCTCGTACCACCCATGAATGAGAACTCCCCGCGCAATCGCCGCAGTCATCCCGCTCAAACCGAATCCGCTTCGCTCTGCATTTCTCCCATTTCAATCCGACCAAAAAAACCCCAGCCGTCGTATCATCACCACGTCAACTGGCTCGATTTTCACCGGCGAATCCACTCGCCACATCAAGCCGGCTTCCCGAACCTCCGGGCAGGCTTCTCGCGCTCAAACCCCACACCGGGCCATTCTTTCTGTGGATGAACGATCCGACGAATCTCTCCTCGCTGACTATGTCGAAGGCGACCGTGAAGCGTTCCAGTCGCTCATGGGCCGCTACGCTCACGAACTTCTCCACTTCCTCATACGTTTCCTCGGCTCACGCGCCGCTGCCGATGACGTCTTTCAGGAAGCCTTTCTCCAGGTTCACCTTTCTGCTTCCACGTTCGATCCCACTCGTCGCTTCAAGCCTTGGCTTTTCACCATCGCCGCCAACAAAGCCCGCGATTACCACCGCAAGCACAGTAAACGCCAACCCGTCTCGCTTTCCGCATCCGTCGGCCAGAACGCCGAAGGCGACCAGTTCGTTGATCTCCTCCAAGCCGACATTCCTACGCCCGATCAGCCCCTAGTGGACTCCGAACGCAGCCGCTTGGTGAAATCCGTCGTTGACTCGATGCCCGTCCACCTCCGCGAAATTCTTCTGCTCAGCTACTTCCAGCGCCTCAGCTACAACCAGATTGCCGATTCTCTCGAAATTCCGCTCGGAACGGTCAAGAGCCGTCTCCATGCCGCCGTTGCCATGTTCGCCAAATCTTGGAAGGCCGCTCGTCAAAACTCTGCCAAACATTCTTCCGGCGACCAACGTAGTGAAATATGGAACGAGGAGGAAGATTCACCGCTATGACCCCGCACGATCCCCAAAATGTTGGTTTGCCATCACTGAATCCCGCCGATGCTCAGGCTCTCGATGCGCTCATCGACGCCGGCTTTGATTCCAGCCGCATCGGCTCCGCGGACCTCAAGTCGCGCGCCCAGCGTGCGGAACATCTCCTCGCGCTTTTGAAAGATTACCCTGTCGCCGACGTCTCGCCTGCGCTCCTTCAGTCCGTCTTTGATCGCATCGATGCAGAAGAAACCCAGCAGGTCGCTCGCTTCAAGTTCGCCGCCGAAAACGATGCCGAACTCTCCACCGTTGCGCGCGGTCGGCGATTCCGCTGGGCCGACCTCATCACCGTCGCTGCTGTCATCCTCATCGGCACAGGCATCCTTATGCCCGTGCTCAGCAACGTGAAGAACAAATCGCTCGAAACCGCCTGCGCTAACAACATGATGAATGTCGCCCGCGGTCTCCAAAGCTACGCGAACGATAACAATGGCTCGCTCCCCATGGCCACCGCCGGCTTGGGCGGCGCATGGGATGCAGTCTCCAATCTCCTCAACCTCAAGCCCCTCGTCGATGGCAACTACTGCCGTCAGCAGGATCTCGAATGCCCCGCGCACCACGATCACGGCCCCAGCATCAGCTATCAGTGGCAGGTTGCCGGCAAGCCCATCACGCTCAATGGCGAGCACCCCACGGTCTTCATCGGCGATGTGAATCCGCTCATTGATCCCGCTCGCCAGGGCAAATTCCTCGCGCCGCTCACTGTCTCCGTCAATCACGGCGGTCGCGGCCAGAACGTCCTCGTCAGCGACCTTCACACCGAATGGCTCCCCGAACCCGTCGTCAACACAAATGACAACATCTGGCTTCCCGCCGGTGCCGATGCCCTCACCCCAGGCATGATCCCCACCCAAGGCGACGTCTTCCTCGCCAACTAAAGCCGTTGACACCCCCCTTATCTCTGCTATTCTCATCCATCCGCCTCCTTCAGGCGGATTTCTTCTTTTTCAGGTTGATTCACTCATGGGCAAGTTCAAGCCACACAAGGGTCTGCTCAAGCGCGTGCGCATCACCAAGTCCGGCAAGGTGAAAATGTCTCGCGCCTCCAGCCGTCACCTCCGCAGCGGAAAACCCTCCGACACGCTCCGTTCCTACCGTCGCCCGCGCTATTCCCGCTCCAAGGGAATTCTCGCTCGCGTCACGCAGCTCGTCGGTCATCGCGTGCATTCCGCCGCCAAGCCCGAAGCCTCAGCCGAAACCGCGAAGAAAGATTGAACCCACCTTCGTCGTGTTCGCCACACTCATGGCACATGACACATCGCTGATCGGGACGCAAGCGTTTCTCTCCAGAAACCCCCGCAATCCGCAAAGGAGTTTGCCTCATGCCTCGAGTTCGCAAGGGCGCAGCCCGCACACAAGCCCGTCGTCGTCTTCTCCGTGCTGCACGTGGATACTGGGGAACAAAGCACCGCGCCAAGCAGCAGGCCAAGGTCGCCCTCATGCGTGCCGGCCGCAACGCCTGGTCCCACCGCCGCCTGCCGCATGCGCAACACCAAGTACAGCATCTTCATCAACCGCATCCAGCGCGCAGGCGTCCTCCTCAACCGCAAAATGCTCAGCGAGATCGCCATCCACGATCCCGCCGCTTTCGACCAACTCGTCAAGCTCGCCGAAAAAGCCTGATCCCGCCGCTCCTTCGCCGCCTCACCCGTAAGTCGCACGAGCTTCGCGCG
>DASZQE010000367.1:0-9710 GCA_035550175.1 Phycisphaerales bacterium
GAAAAACAGGTATCAACCGCATGCTGAGCATGACTTGGGTATTCAAGTCCAAACGATTCGCTGTCTGCGCCGGTTACTTCGCGCTGCTGGCAATCATTTGGTTCGTGGCCGCTCAAACGGCTGAATATGACGTCGATATCCAGAATGGATACCGGCTCTGGAAAAATGATGGCGATCGTGTGATCATCGACCCGCAAAGTGAGGTCGTTGTTGGAAGAAACATTACCCGAATCGGTGTGAGCGGCGATTGGATCGTGGGATGTGCATATTTCGAGCGGTATTTCATGCTCAATACTAAGACTCAAAGTGTCCGTACAAAGTTGACTGCTGAGCAGTTTCGGATCGAGTCGCAGAATGCGGGTGTTCACGATGCACGTGTGTATTCACCCGATGTCTGGCGATGGATCAAGTACGTGTATTGAACGCCAAAGGAAAAACCGGAGCCTTTCGGCTCCGGTTCTCTGATCACATTCGTGTTGATCTGCTTCAACTGAAGATTGAATCACCAGTTGCCGCGTCCGCCGCGATCTCCACCGCGTCCGCCGCCGCCGCCGCCCCATCCGCCGCGTCCGCCGCGATCTCCGCCGCGTCCGCCGCCGAATCCGCCGCGTCCGCCGCCGCCACCGCCCTCACGCGGCTTGGCTTCGTTCACAGTCAGGTCGCGACCATCAACGTTCTTGCCGTTGAGGTCAGCCATCGCGGCCTTCGCATGTTCATCGTCCGCGAACTCGACAAAGCCGAATCCGCGCGGCCGACCCGTCTCGCGATCGGTGATCAACGCCACCGACGTCACCGGGCCATGCACTTCGCACAGCTGGCGAAGTTGATCTTCAGTTGTATTGAATGAAAGATTTCCGACATAGAGCTTCATGATGCATCCGTCTTGCCCGAGTGGAAAAGAAATCTGAAAACCGCTGCATCACTCAGGCGAAGAGGCGTCGGGAGACCTGACAGGACTCGACCGACGTTGGCCGGGCCGGAACAAGGATCACACCATCAGTATACCAGAATGCCGACGCCCGGTGTGCAAATTTTGGACACGTCATATCCCCCTTGGAACGGCCCGGAATCCGCGCATGGAGACCTCCCGAATGTGCGCACCTCTCGACCCGGCCTGTTCGCACCGGCCTCTCCTTGGAGGCGCACAGCAGGCAGTCGTTGGCGCGCCGAAATCGGTCCCAAGCCTGCCCTGGAACTGCATCGGCGCACAGGTCTCCGCAGGATCATCCTTGGCTCATCCCGAACTCAATCCGCCGACGATGCTTGGGGCGAATTTCCAATCGGTTGCGAAGGCCGCGGGCATCAATGGTGCGCATGGGCGCTCATCGCTTGATCGCACGAACCGTTCATTCCTGCTTGAGCAGACGCTCAACGTAATGAATGTCGAAATCCGCATCCACGAATTGCTGATTGTCCATCAACCGCCTGTGCAGCGGAATCGTCGTCCTGATCGGCCCGATTCTGAACTCATCCAGTGCGCCTTTCATGCGCGCAATGGCTTCGCTTCGCGTCGGCGCATGCACGATCAATTTCCCGATCATCGAATCGTAATTCGGCGGAATCCGATATCCCGCGCGCACGTGCGAATCCATCCGCACACCGGGACCGCCCGGCGGCACAAAAACATCCACCACGCCCGCCTGCGGCATGAAATTACGATCAGGATCTTCCGCGTTGATTCTGCATTCGATGGAATGTCCGTTGATTTTGATGTCAGATTGCTTGTACTGCAACGGTTCACCCGCGGATACGCGGATCATTTCCTTCACGATGTCCACGCCGGTGATCATTTCCGTCACAGGATGCTCGACCTGCACGCGCGTGTTGACCTCGAGCATATAGAAATTGTGGTTGCCATCCATGAGGAATTCGCAGGTGGCGGCCCCGGAGTAATTCGCCTTGCGGACAAGCTCAGCCGCGGATTTGGCGACCGACTCGATCTTTTTCATGTCCACATGCGGCGCGGGCCCCTCTTCCACGAGCTTCTGATGACGCCGCTGCGAGGAGCAGTCACGGTTGTAAAGGTGAATGGCGTTGCCATGCTTGTCGCCGAGAATCTGGAATTCGACGTGGCGAGCGTGTTCAAGGAACTTTTCAATGTAGACCGCGCCGTTGCCGAATGCCGCCTGCGCTTCCTGACGCGCGGACGCGATGCCGGCCCGAAGCGTGATTTCATTCTTCGCGACGCGCATGCCGCGCCCCCCACCGCCGGCGCTGGCTTTGATGATGACCGGATAGCCGATCTGCCGCGCAAGCTTGACGGCTTCCTCTTCATCTTCGATTGCGCCTTCAGATCCAGGGAATACAGGCGTCTTCGTGGATTTGGCGAGCTTCTTGCAGGAAATCTTGTCGCCCAGCGCGGCCATGGCTTCCGGCGAAGGCCCGATGAACTCGATCTGACAGGATCGGCAGACTTCCGCGAAGTGCGCGTTTTCAGACAGGAATCCGTAGCCGGGATGAATCGCATCGACATTGGCGACTTCCGCAGCGGAGATGATGCGATCGATGCGGAGATAGCTTTCTTTCGCGGGTCCGGGACCGATGCAGATGGTGCGGTCCGCATATTCAAGCCAGGGACCGTTGCGATCCGCTTCGGAATACACGCAGACGGTCTGAATGCCCATTTCGCGGGCAGCGCGAATGACCCGAAGTGCGATTTCGCCGCGATTTGCGATGAGGATTCGTGAAAACATTCTGAGAGATTGTCTTTGCCTTAAGGAATGAACGTGCGTTTCAACAATTCAGCGTCAGCGCATCACGCATTGTCGGGTTCGATGAGCATGAGCTTCTGACCGAACTCAACGGACTCGCCGTTCTTCACGAGAACCTTGCGAACGGTGCCTGCGGTTTCAGCCTTGATCTCATTGAAGATCTTCATGGCCTCGATGAGGCAGATGACGGTATTGGGACCGACCTTTGTACCGACATCCGCAAATGCCGGAGCATCGGGCGAAGCGGCCGCGTAGAACGTGCCGACCATCGGACTGAGCACTGCGTGGAGTTTGTCATCAGCCGACGGCGGCGCGGCGGCCGGCGCTGCTGAATGCTGCGCGGTTGACGGTACAGCCGGAGCGGCATGAACGGCGGCCGGGACGTGTGCGACAGGCGCAGCAAACACCTGCGGCGCCTGTTGCGGGCCGGGCCTGCGAACAGTGACCTGCTCCTGCGCATCGCGCAGGTCCATTTCAATCAGGTCGTTTTCGACCATCAGGCGGACGAGTTCCTTGAGCTTGCGAATGTCGATCATCGGCGCTTCCTTCCAGATGAGCGGCGAGCAGTGTGTTTGAGGTTGAGGATGGCGGCGTTGAGATCCTTGGGCCATGAGCTCAGAACTTTCACGCCGTTGCCAGTCACGAGGATGTCATCTTCAATACGGACCCCGCCGACGCCTGGCAAATAGATGCCGGGTTCGACGGTCATCACCATTCCGGGTTGAAGGGTGACATCGGTCTGAAGACTGTTGAAGAATGGGGATTCATGGATATCCATGCCGAAGCTGTGGCCGAGTCCGTGATTGAAATACTTTCCGTAACCGGCTTTCGTGATGATGCGACGAGCAACAGCGTCAATTTCCGAGCATGTTTTTCCGGGAGCGATTGAGGCGATGGCAGCCATCTGCGCTTCGAGAACGATCGGATAGATGTCACGGATCTTGCGAGGAAAGACTCCGACTACGAAGGTGCGCGTCATGTCGGAGCAATAGCCGTTGTAGACCGCGCCCCAGTCGATGAGCAGCACTCCAGGGGCAATCGGGGTCGAGCCGGTTTCGTGATGCGGGATCGCGCTGTTGGGACCGGCACCAATGATGGACGTGAAGCTTGAGCCGGATGCGCCGCGAAATTTCATTTCAAAATCGAGGCGTGCGGAAAGCTGCATCTCCGTGGTGCCGACAGGCACATCGGAGAGCGTGACCGCGAGCGCTTCCTGCTGAATGCTTATGGCGTGCTGAATGCTCTTGAGCTCGAGCGCATCTTTCAGCATTCGAAGCTGAGCCACGAGACCCGCTGTCGATATGAGCTTTGCGGGTTTCAGCGCGGACGCAAAAGCCTGATGCCTCGCAACGGTGAGATTGTCAGCCTGAAAAGCAAGGGAACGGATCTTTCGCTTCTTGCAAAGGGCGGTCAGGGCCTCGTGCAGGCGATGCCGTGTGCCCATGATGACAGTTGTATTGGCGGCGGTGCGCCAGGGGTTGAGGTGCTCGTCATACCGAGCATCGGAAATGATGAATGCGCGCGGCCGCGCGGATGCATCGGCATGAAGGAGCAGGAGGCTGTCATGCCCAATGAAGCCGGTGAGGTAATTGATGTCTTTTTCCGAGGACACCAGGATGGCGGATGTCTTGTGGCGGGCAAGCAGAGCGGCAAGCCGTTGCTGGCGAAGAAGGCTTGCGGAACGGAGGTCTTTGGAAAGGGTGGACATGAAGGGGCGAAGTATAGCATTTGCCGGACTTGCTGTGGAATGAACGCGAATTGGGTGCGAATGGCGGCGAATTGCCGCGATCACGAACTAATATGGACTCGCAAGTCCACGCGGGACATCAAGGACTTCCCGCAGCACAAACGCAGCGCGAATTTGCCTGTGATCTGAAAAAATGTTCCGAAGCTGCTGAGCCGTAATCGGCGATTCCTCAACTGCGCGGGCAGCAGAGACTGCGGCGGCAGCCTTCATTTCCTGAAGCCGAGCCTTGTCTTCGAGCGCACGCCGGCGTGCAGCCATCAGCACTTCATCTTTTTCTTCCTGAACAATGAGGACGCGTTCAGCGGCTTCGCGGCGCTTCGCCTCAAGATGTCGTTGATCTTCCAGTTCAACACGAGAAATTCCAGGCGAAGCCTGCGAGGGAGCCCTGCGGACTTGTTCCGGTGGCCGTGTGGAAACTTGAAATCGCCCCGGTTGAGGCCGGGCCGGAACTCCGCGGGGCGGTTGGGACGGCGGCGCCTTGGCCACCGGTTGAATACCACTACGAGCGGGATTCACCTGTCGACCGATCGGCGGAATGGGCTTCATGGACATATTGCCACGCGCCGATCCTTGCGGAAATGGAGAAGCCAATGGTGCGGATTTCCGCTGGTCACGGCGCTGGCGAAGCTGCTCAAGCTGGGCCTGACGACGAGCGGCAAGATCTGCGGCTGGGTTCCTGGCTGTCGGCAGGGTGCGGGCGGGCGGCAATTGGGACTGCGCCCCGGGCCTTGTGGGCGGAGCGTTGAATTGTCCGCGATTCAGCCCTGCTGCAGCCTGACGACGTTTTTCCTGTTCCTGCTTCTTGGCTTGGTACGCCAATAGGCGAGGTAGCACCTGCACCGCCATGTACAGCAATGCAATCAGGACTGAAATGATCGTGGTGCTCATGGGAGATGATTGTAGACCGGAAATCAGGAAGTGAAAGGTGTCAAGGTTTCAGGACGAGCCGATGGAACGAAGCAGCGGAAACGGAACACGCTTGTGGTTAGGGGTCGTGATGAGCTCAAAGGGCATGTGAAAGACTGATTCGAGATTGGAAGGAGCGAGAATTGAAGACGCAGATCCAGCGGCGACGAGTTTCTTGTCATGCAGCAGCCATGCTTCATCGGCGATCTGAGCGGCGATGGTGAGATCGTGCATGGCGAGGAGAATTGAGACCGCTGATTGTGACGCCAGTTGTCGGAGAATTGTGAGCGTGTGATCCGCATGGTTGAGATCCATTGCGGAAGTCGGCTCATCAAGGAGCAGGAGTCCGCCGGTGGATAGTTGCGCGAGGGCGCGGGCGACCATGACTCGCTGCTGCTGGCCAGCGGAAAGCGTGGTGTACGGCTGGTCGGCGATCGACAAGAGGTCGAGCTGATCAAGAACGGAGTCGACGCGAGATTCATCCGCAGGAAGCGAGTACCGCCCGAGCTCCACTACTTGGCGAACGGGAAATGGAACGGCAAGTGGTGAACGCTGAGGCACATAGGCAAGGAACCTGGCGAGCTCGGACGTGCGATATGCGCGGGGAGATTTCTTATTGAGGAGAATTGAACCGGATGCGGGAGGAAGATCGCCGAGAATGGCGCGAAGGAGAGACGATTTTCCGACTGCGTTGGGTCCAACGAGCACGGTGATTCTGCCGGGAGCAAGAGTTGCGGACACATCTGTCAGCACGACTCGCGGGCCGTAGGCAATACTGAGATTCTGAAGGGTGAGGGAGATCATGCACGACCTCGGCCGGAGAGCAGGAGATAGATGAACACGGGTCCGCCGAAGAGTGCGGTGAGAATGCCGATGGGCATTCTGCCGGCACCGAAATCAAGCATCTGGCGGAAGGAATCAGCAGCAAGAATGATTGATGCACCAATGCACGCGGAGGCGATGACGAGCGGGGCGTGTCGCGGCCCGAGTATGAAGCGAGAGGCATGCGGGGCCACAAGGCCGACGAACCCGATGGGTCCGGCGAGCGCGACGGTGACGGCAGCGAGGATTCCGGCGAGCGTGAAGAGGATGGCGCGGAAGCGAGGAAGATGAAGCCCCACGGAGCGGGCCTCATCATCACCAAGGGTTGCGGCATCCATGGATTTGGCAAGAACGAGCCCGACGATAATCGCGAAAAACGTGAGCGAGGCAGAGGCGAAGAGGAAGGAGGGTGAGGCGACTTCAGGAATGAAGCCCATAAGCCAAGTGGTGAACTCGGCTCGGAGGCCTGTGGGGACGAGATGCTGAAAGAACATGATGCCGGCACCCGCGATTGTGGAACAGACGGTGCCGATGAGAATGAGTGAGACAGGATCGAGCACGCGCCGACGGTGGGACAGCGCAAAGACGATCGCAAGAGTGGCGAGTGAGCCGGCGACGGCAGGAAGAGTCTGGGAGGAGGCGGAAAGGTCGCCGAGTTTCATGACGTGGCCGACATAAAGGGCGATCATGACGCCGAGACCTGCGCCGCTGGAGAGACCAAGAATGAAGGGTTCGGCGAGAGGGTTGCGGAGGAGGGACTGAAGAAAGAGGCCGGAGAGCGCGAGGTTGGCACCGACGATAAGGGCGATGATGAGGGCTGTGAGACGGAAATGGGCGATGGAGTTGTCAGGCCACGCAAGAGAAAAGCTTCCGGTGATCGAACGGTCGGCGGAATAGCGAAGCAGCGAGAGCGCAAGGGTGATGAGGAAGAGGATGACGAGCCAGAGACGAGTGTGCGGCGAAGAAGTCACGGGGCAGGCTCGCTGAAGTGTGAGAGCGCGGAATCGAGTTCACGGCTCACTTCAAGAAAAGATGTTGAAGGCAGGAGAGAGTCGGCGTCGGTGATGATGCCGACGCGGTGGTTTTTCACGGCGTCAACAGAGGTTTGGCGGAGCGGACCAAGAAGCGACATGGGATCAACATCGGTCGATTGGTTCGGAAACACGAGAATGATGACTGCGGGATTGAGTTTCTGAACGTCTTCGAGGGAGAGTTCTATCCAGCCAGGTGCGGCGACGACATTGGTGTAGGACGTGTGATGGAGGAGTTCATCGAGGTAGGTGTGGATGCCGAACACGCCGACGGGCTGAGTCTGGTGGACAAGGAGGACAGTTTGTCTTGAAGCGCCTGCGGATTGGTCAGTGGACATCAGCCGGGAAAGATGTTGTGAGAGGTCAGCAGAATAGGAAACGGTTTTCGCTTGAAGCGAGGGATCGGCGGGCTTGCAGATTTCGGGGAGATCATGAATCAGTTGATTGATGTCCGCGAGGGTGTTGAGCTTCCAAGAATGAATGATCCAGTGATGCTCATCGGCGAGAGATTGAAGATGAGGATCGAGACCGGTGGAAGGAGGCTGAACGAGAATGTGCGTGGGGTTGAGCTTGGTGAGGCGTTCGTAGTCGATGGAGTTCAGATCGCCGACGACGGGGATGGATTGATCAATGGAGGAGCAGAAGGGCGTGCGGCCGACGATGAAGGAGGCGAGCCCGAGATCGAGGAGGGTGCGGGAAATGGCTGGGCTGAGGGAGACAATGCGGAGTGATTGTGCGTCGGGCTGGGATTGGGGAGATCGTGAAGGAGATGACGGGTTGTGGTTTCGATCGCATGATGACATGAGCGCGCAGAGAATGAAGCACGCGAGGATCAGGCAGAGGGATGAAAATCGCGGAATTGACCGAGGCATGCAAGGAATCGTACAGTGATGCTGGCGGTGAGCGAGGTTTCGGGGTTGATGATGAGGAGTGAAGGATGGGCAAACGACTGCTGAACGGAATTCGCGGTTTACTGGGGAGGCGCGTTCAGACGGAGGAAACGCCGGCCGTGAATGGATGGCGCAGCGACCTTCGACCGGAGCAAGCGGCGAGCGAAAACGGGGCGAGAGAGGGCCTTCTTGCGGACGGCAACGGAATGCAGGTTCCGGAAATCGTGATTCGCGATGGCGCACGGGGCATGCTGAGGGAAACAGCGGATACCAAACCGGAGCGGAACTCTGAGCGAGATGGATTGATTGAGCGAGAAGAAGAGGCTATGGACGAAGCGGAGCCGGAGGTCGATGTTGCTGATACGGGTGATGAGGGCAGCGATGCTGTCGACGTGATGACCAACGGTGCGCATGACGGGAGGATGGACGAATTGCTGACGAGCGTGAAGCGGTTTGAGCCGATGGCGAATGCGCTCCCGGAGATGAACCGGAACAACGCGCGGATGCTGGAGGTGTTGTCGGAGTATGCGGCGAAGGCTTCGCAGCAGGAAGCTTCGCTACGGACGACACTGGAGCGGCTGACGCAGTCGAATGCGCAGGTGGCGGAAGTTGTGCGGCTGCTGCGCGGGCATCTGGAGACCACGATGCAGACTGCGGAGCATTTGCAGCAATGTCACGAAAGTTTCCGAAGATCAGTGGGTGCGCTGGCGGATTCGGCGAAGAAGAGCGAGCACTCGATCGCAGAGGTGGCGGACTCGGTTGCGAATCGAGGGGCGCAGGTGTTCGGCGTGGCGCAGCGAATCGAACGGCGGATGATGGCGGCATTGATCATCAGCGGTGTGGTTTCGGCGGCGGCGATCATCATTGCAGTGATCACGCTTCTGCGGACTGCGCGGGGGTGAGCGGCGCATCAGCAGTAATCAACTGGGTGCGGGCGAGGCGGGCGTAGAGCTCGCACCTGGACAGCAACTGCGCGTGCGTGCCGAGATCAACGATGCAGCCGGCATCAAGGACGACGATGCGATCGGCATGCATGACGGTTGAAAGGCGGTGTGCGATGACGAGCGTGGTGCGGCCGACGGAAAAATCTTCGAGCGCGGCGGTGATGTGAGCTTCAGACTCGGCATCGATCTGACTGGTGGCTTCATCGAGAATGAGGATGGCGGGATCGCGAAGGATGGCGCGGGCGATGGCGATTCGCTGACGCTGGCCGCCGGAGAGCGATGCGCCCTGCTCGTAGACATCCGTGTCGTATTGCCTGGCGAGCCTGGAGATAAAATCATGAGCGTGAGCGCGGGTGGCTGAGCTGATGACTTGTTCGCGTGTTGCGGGCAAGCCGAAGGCAATGTTGGAGTGGATTGAGCCCTTGAAAAGCATGGCTTCCTGGGTGACGACGCCGATCTGCTGACGAAGTGACTTGAGGGAGACGGACGCAATGTCGGCACCGTCGATTGTGATTGAGCCGGAATCGGGAGTGAGCAGTCTCGGAATGAAGCTGAGGAGCGTGGTCTTGCCTGAGCCGTTCGGGCCGACGAAGGCGATACGCTCACCGTGCAGAATATTGAGCGTGACGCGATCGATGGCGGGTCGATCGGCATTGGGA
>DASZQE010000368.1:0-5103 GCA_035550175.1 Phycisphaerales bacterium
GGCAAGCGAGGCTTTGGCGTCGACGTACTTGAACTCGCCGAGCCGTTCGAGCGTTGCGACATCCTGCTTGACCACATCGGGGTCGTATGGGTCGCCGACTGCGGCACGAATGTTGTTAAGCACTTTCTGTTTGTCGACTCGCTTGAGGCTTTCAAGAGTGACGGCGGAAATCGGACGGTCGAGGAGGTCGGAACTCACGCTGGGCGGCGCAGGCGGGGCGGAGGTCTGCCCCGGAGCCGATGCGCTAATCCACAGGCAGAATACTGCCGGCAGGAGCTTCAAGACGGCGCGCATCAATGCGGCTTTGGAGTCCACGACCATGGGTGGGGTGGAGGATAGCTCCCCATGCACATGCCAACAAGCAGCGGGTGTTGACCGCTTGACGATGGCCGCATACGTTCGCGGCCACGCAATGACGATGCTGACAGTGAAACAGCTTGCTGAGCGACTGGGCGCGACGCTGGTGGGGGACGGCGAACGACCCGTGAAGGGGTGCGCGCCGATTGAGCGGGCCGGACCCGATGACCTGACCTTTCTGGCGAACGGCAAGTACATCAAATTTCTGGAAACCACGAAGGCCGCCGCGGTCGTGATCAGCCCGAAAATGGATTGCCCCGCCCAATTGACGCGGCTGCTGGCGGATGACCCGTATTTCACGTTTCGCAACGCGGTGATCCAACTTCATGGGTTTCGAGAGCATCCCACGCCGGAGCCCGATGATCCGCGATACGATTTGCGCAATGGAGCATGGATTGCACGCGCTGCGAGCATCCACCCCAGCGCCACGATCGCCGAAGGAAGCGTGGTGCAGGCCTTTGTGACTGTGGAAAAAGATGCACGCATCGGCAAGGGCTGTGCGCTGTATCCAGGCGTGTTTGTGGGCCGGGAGGCGACGCTGGGAGACGAATGCGTCCTGTATCCGAATGTCTCGGTATACGAGCGGTGCGTACTCGGGAATCGCGTGCATCTGCACGCATCAACGGTGGTGGGGCACGATGGATTCGGTTTTGCGACGCACAAAGGTGCGCATCACAAGATCCCGCAGACCGGCAATGTGGTGATAGAAGACGACGTGGAGCTCGGCGCCGGCTGTGCAGTTGAACGCGCGGCGATGGGTGAGACACGGATCGGCAAAGGCACGAAATTCGCCGATCTGATTTCAATCGGACACGGCACGACATTCGGCAAACATTGCCTGGTGGTTTCGCTCGCAGGTGTTGCGGGCAGCGTGGAGATCGGAGATTACGTGGTGCTGGGCGGGCAGGTAGGTGTAAGCGGACATATCAAGGTCGGCAGCGGCGTGCAGGCGATGGCACGAACGGCCATCGCGCAGGATGTTGAGCCGGGATTGAAAGTGGGGGGAGCGCCGGCGATTCCCTATGACCAAGCCAAGCGCAACGCTTTGGCAGCTATCGAGCTGTATGAAATGTCGCGAAAGTTGCGGCAGCTTGAGCGCATTGTTGAAGACATGCGCAAGCGTGAACGGGAAACGCAGAATCCGTAATTCTGATCAGCGAGATTTGACCGTTTTGGATGTGCGACTTTGATGCGTCAGCTTGTACCACATCAATCGGCGCAGATGCAGCACATACATCCATTGCTGACGCGCGGAAAGCTTTGATTTTCCGCGGGTTCGATCGGCAAAATGGATGGGCACTTCACGAACGTTCCGCGAGCCGGTCTTGACCAGCAGCTCCAGGCCGATCTTGTATCCGATGGGGTTGAGATCGCTTGCTGCGAGAAATCGATCGCGCTTAAGCGCAAAGAAGCCGGACATGGGATCACGAATGGACGTGAGCGGGCGAGCCATCAACGTGGCGACGCGCGAGTTGAGATGCCGGAACAGCGTCCACTGGGCATCGGTGGAGCCGCCCTTGACATACCTCGAGCCCAGAGCGAAATCCGCGTGATCCGTGAGGATGGCGTGAACGAGTTCCGGCAGCTTGTCGGGAGGGTGGGACAAGTCCGCATCCATGCAGACGACCACATCGCCAACTGCGTGTTTGAAGCCGTGGATCACCGCGCTGGAAAGTCCGCGTTCAGTCGTCCGGCATAGAAACCGCACTGGGAAGTCGAGCGCCAGCGTGGAGGCGATGGCATCTGAGCCATCCTGCGAGTTGTCATCCACAAGGATGATCTCATGCACCAGCTTTGCGCCAGCCAATGCACGAGAGACCTGTGGAACAATGTGCGGAAGATTGTCCGCTTCCTTGTAGGTCGGAATGACAACTGACACAACGACCGCCTGTGTTTGCTGCGGGATAAATGCCGGCGTAGTCGTGGTATCTGGCTGAAGCGTCTGCATCTCAATGGTCATCGTTGTGTACGCCCATACGGTATGCGAATTCCTTCGGTCAGCCACCAGCATTTCCACAGGTTTGTCCTGAAAATTCGATGTGTTGCCGCCGAATGAGTCTCCACCGGATCAGGCGGAACGCCTGCTAGGATGAATTCATGGCCATCGCACACATCTGTCAGGGTTGCGGCCGCGATCTGGCCAGGCGCCGCGCGCAGATTGAGCCTCACTACCACCTGCCCATTGTGCGATGCGGGGAGTGCGATTTCGTGAATGTTCGAAGGCCACACCCGTTGCCTGTAGGCTGGAAGCGGCTGAAGCAGGTTGATTTCGCACTCACGGTGCTTGTCCTGCAATTGATAGCAGGATTGCTCATGCTGATGCTCTGGTGGCTGCTCATCCCAATGATGACGACCTCTACAATCGTGGGGCTCAGGAGGCACGAAACCGTCACGGATTTGTCAGTCCTGGTGGTGTTCGCCGGCTTTGCGGTGCTTGTCACATGCGTCTGGTTGCGGGTGGCGTTCGCACGATTTCATTACATCGCGGTGCTCGGCTGGTGGTCGCTGGTCGCTTTCGCGGGCATGATCATGGCAACGGGAGTTTTCTTCTGGATCACGAGAATCGAAGAAGGCCGGTTGGCGCTCGAGATCGGGCGGGGGCCGACGATCATGGGAAGTGACGCGATTTCAATTGCGGCCGTTGGCGTCGGCGCATGCGGGGCGGCGAGCTCGCTGGCATTCTTCGCAGTTTCACCGATCGGATATGTTCTTGGAAATGTCGTGCTCGCAGTTCTCAATGCATTCCGCAGGCATCTTCGTCATCGACATCGCAAGTCCATTCGCATGCTTCGCGCCGGATAGATTTGCGGATTGAATCACCACATGTCACCAGACAAGTCCCATGCAGATTCATTCACCCATGAAACTCCGGCGCCAAACGCGCCGATCGGTGTTATTGTCGGGGATCGACTGTGCACAGGGTGCGGGTACAACCTTGTAGGGCAGACGATCACGCGCGAGCCGCACTACAACCTTTTCATCACACGCTGTCCGGAATGCGGGACGGTGGCCGCGTTGCAGGAATATCCGCAGCTGGGCAAGTGGGCGAATCGCTGGGCCGCCGTGCTCGCGGGGTTGTGGCTTGTGTTCATGGTTCTTGCGATGGTTGCCAGCGGGGCGGTGATCTTCGGGTTGAGCGCGGGTGCGCATGAGATTGCAACCGAATCCTACGGGGCGTATTTGTCGGAGAAAGCTTCGAATTGGATCAGCGCACACACCCAGATCGGTTCCGCAGCGAGCGCTCCGTCGGTGATAGTTGCAAGTGCAGCACCGGCCACTCCGATGGTGATGAGCGCCACGTCTCGCACACGTCAGGATTTCTTCAGCTTCTGGGGCAGCCAGGATCAGGCTGCCATGCTTTCAGATGCTGGCGGGCTGTTCGGCGTTGTTGACTGGTGGTCGATGTCGCTGATGTACGCGGCGCTGTGTCTTGTCACGTTTCTCTTCGGATGCTTCTGGGCGGCCCTCCTTCTCGGGCGCAAAGCCTTCGGTCGATGCATTGTCGGCGTCCTCATCCTGCTGATCTCGTGTGCATTCGGAGCCATTCTGGTGATCGATGCATACGGCTCGCTGCCAACGTACACATGGCTGGCTGCTGAGCAACAGGTCGGTATTCCGTGGCTGTACATCACGATCGTGTTTTCAGCGATTCCGCTCATGCTCGGACTCGTTCTCGGGCGTGCACTCGTGCGTGCGCTGCTGACGTTGCTGCTTCCGCCGAGATTTCGCAGTTCGCTGGCAATGCTCTGGACGACAGACGGGCAGCCGCCGCCCGCTCCGCGCTGAATATGATTCACGGAGTAAATCTCATGCCGCAGTGGATGTCGGCATGGTCAACGGCGTCGTCAGAGCATGGCTCTTTCCGCTCAATTGCGCGTGCTTCGTGAGGTATTGCATCACGACAGTCATCACGCTGGCATGGCTCCACGTCAGCGGGCTGACCGACATCGGCGCGCCGGTGTACGGGTGCAATTGCTCGGCCAGAACACCGGAAGGCATCGCTCGGTCGCGCACCCATTCAAGAATCTCGATGGCTTTCTGCAACTGTTCGACATTCTTTGCAACCGCGATTTGATGCTGTGCGAGCCAGAGCGTACAGATGATCCACGGATTGCCGGGCACGTTTTGGATGTCCTGCCGCTCAACCTGGTGGTAGTAGTCGCGTTCGTAGCGTGCAACACCGCCCACTCGCGTATTCACCCAGAGGCGCTCACGGATCGCTGTCATTTCCGCGATCACTGCGGGGTGATCAGCCTCAAGCACACCGAAGGCGAAAATCGCATAATTCGCTGCGTCGGTGGTCATGTCCAGGGTGTAGCCGCCGTCATCTGCAGCGATTGCGGAGCGGGCGAACCGTTTCTTGTCCTTGACCCACAGGTGGCGCATCATGGCGCCGCGCATTCTGTCTGCGCCTTCGCGGAATTCTGCTGAGTGATCCATCGCGCCCATGTCGCGCGCGAAATCCGCTGCGGCATTGAGGCCGGCGATCGTTGCCGCGACCGTGAACGTGTGGACGCCGCGGCGCTCTTCCCACAGATCCCAGCTCGGTTTGGGCAACCCGTTGTGATCGCGATGCTCAAGCATCCACATGGCGGGATTGATCACCAGCGGAACGTACAGGCCCTTGATGAATTCCACATCACGGAACGCGAGAAAATGCTGACGAAGCGCCCAGACGACAAGCGCCGTCTCGTCCTGCTGAACAGGAAGCACGGGTTTGCTGTCGATCATCCACGGATGCCAGCT
>DASZQE010000369.1:0-2910 GCA_035550175.1 Phycisphaerales bacterium
TGTGCCGGAATTGTTGAGCCAGCGGTCTGAATATTTATTTTTGTAAATTGCGCTTGCGATGGTGTGAAACTGTGATAGCTTCAGTATCGGAAGAGTTTATTGAGACCATGGCTCATGCCAAGGTCTGGAAGAGTTGAGAGTGAATTGCCTGAGGAAGAGGAGATTCACTCACCATTTGAATATCGGGGTCCGGCAAAGATTGTGTCTTTGACTGTGTGCGTTTTACCTTGTGGTTTGGGTGCGCGGATGTGACGCTCAATCGGGCGCTATCGGTGCGGAGAGAAGAAGAGAAAGGGTCGTATATGAAGCTGGCACGGGTATTTGTGGTGGCATTGTCTGGCCTCGCGCTGACCGGCGCAGTTCAAGCTCAGTCTTTCAATATCGATATTGGAAACGCCACCGGAGGTACTGGTGGTCCTGCGCCAAGTAACGCATTTGGTGCTGCGGCTGGCCAGGTTGGATTTTGGAATAACATGACAACCCAGACGTCAATGTTGTTGAATGATCTCGGCAACCTTGCAACTCTGGTGACGCTGACTCGCAGCACGACCGCAGGAAACACATTCGGATTTGACAACACCGGAACCACGGGTGATTTCGGATTGTTGATGGATGATGGGCAGGATTTGTCAGCATCGACTGGCCTCGTGAGCTTTACATTCACCGGTTTGGCGAACGGAACCTACTCCGTATACACCTATGCTTGGGCTCCGGATGTTCCTGGTTCAGACAAGACCGATGTTTCGGTTGTCGGTGCTGTGCAGGGTATGCAGGTTGTCGGAGGAAACTTGCCTGCGAATAACACATTCGCGCTTGGCATTACTCACGCCCTGCACACTGTGACTGTGACAAATGGCATGCTGACCATTCAGGTTGATGGCGATGCTGCTACATCCAGCTTCGGAACCATCAACGGTATTCAACTCGTCGGAAATGTTCCGGCTCCGGGCGCACTGGCCCTTCTGGGAATGGCTGGCATCACCGGTCGCCGACGTCGGAGAATCTGACCTTACTTTGATCTACTACAGGACTCCTTTTGGATTCCGTGACTCTCTCTCTATTCGTGGAGGTGCATTACTCAGGTGGCGAAACATGCAATACTCAGCAGCCTTTGGGAAGAGGAGTAACGTGCTGAGAGTTGAGTGTTCCTGGTAATTTGACCAAGACGACGTGTGAACCAAGAGGACTAGCACAGCCCCGTGAGAAATCGCGGGGTTATGCTTTTAATGACCCTTCACGCCCACTCTTCCTCGCTCCGCTCTGTCGCGGTCTACAATGCTTGTACTTTCTGGAGGTCACCAATGAGCGCTATTCGAGCTTCGCTGCTTCTCACAGCAACGTTTCTCCCTGCAATCGCATTCGCTCCCTCTGTAATGGCACAAGCCCATGAGCCCGATCCCGCCGCTAAAAAAGCCTTCGCGGATGTCGTGGCTGCTTATCGTGATCTCGATTCCATCAGAATGAACAGCACGGTCACCGTTGGTCTGCAGGCCGATGCAGCCCAGCACACCGGCTCGGAAGTCAAGCTTGAAGGCATATACGGAAAGAACCGCAAAGCCCGGATCAAGCTTCGGGATTTCACATGCTATGTCAGCGATGGATCGCTTCAGTTCATCAATGAGAAAACTCCGCAATCCTATTTCACCATGAAGGATGACGGCTCACCCTACTACGCCCTGATGAACGCCTTCGTGGACATTCCCTTTCCCGAACTGGCCATCATGCTTGGCGAAGAAGACATCGATAACGTCATTATGCAGTTGCATCCCAAAGCGCCGTGGATTCAGCCCACAAGCGTGAAATCGCTCGACGAAAACGGAACTGCCCGTGAAGAGATCGATTTCACCAGCGATTTCGAGCAGCTCAGCATGATTGTCGACCCCAAGACACATCTCATTCAGACAATTGACCTCAAGGTGACTGGCGGAGATCTCGTTCAGAATGGAACAACCCTCTCGTATCACCACGTATATTCCTATCCCGATGCCGACAAACCCGTCGATGCAGGCACATTCCGATTTGATCCCGAAAATCGCCAGCGGGTCGATACGCTCGTTGCCCTGATGCCTCGTCCGGTTGCGCCGCAAGGAAACGACGAAGCCGGCGGTGCGGAGATGGAGCAACCCGGCGAACTGGTTGGCAAGCCTGCTCCCGATTTCGTCGTCGCAACGCTTGATGGCAACGCCATCGACCTCAAGGATCTTCGCGGAAAAGTGGTCGTGCTCGATTTCTGGGCCACGTGGTGCCCGCCGTGTCGTCAGGGCCTTCCGCACCTTCAGGAAGTGGAAAACTGGCGCCGCAAGGAAAATGTGGATGTCCTGATTCTGCCCGTCAACGTGTGGGAAGTGCGTGATCATGCGCAAGACACTCCCGATCAGCGCAAGAAGCAAGTGAAAGAGTTCTGGGAGCAACAGAAATTCACCATGCAGGTGGCGCTCGATTACAGTGACGACATGGCAAAGGAATACGGCGTAAGCGCTATTCCTCGAACGATTGTCATCGGACCGGACGGCATCGTGCGAAATGATCACGTCGGTCTCGTCGATACCCTTAAGGAAGAAATCACCGCCGCTCGCACGGGCAAACCGCAATCCCAGCACGATTCAAAACCTGAATGATCTGAGTGTTCAGCAGGATTCACGTTCGGCTCGTTCAATCAGTTCGAGTCTGATTCTGAGTGCAAGCCTGATCGCTGGATGATTCTCGCAACTGTGGCCCGAGCCCTTCGATGCGGGGAATTCCGCGCCATCGTGTTCCAAGTACACTGGCACCCCTTGTTTGGAAGCGAGGCCCAGCGCAGTGTCGAACAGCCAACCGATTTCTTTGCCGGTCATGCAGAAAGGCGCGAGTAGCGACTGGACTGAACAGGATCGCGTGCGGATCGCTCACGACCTCAAGTCGTTGATCCGA
>DASZQE010000370.1:0-3330 GCA_035550175.1 Phycisphaerales bacterium
GTGCCGTATTTCTTGCCTGCGTAGAGTTCCGAGACGTTCATGCCGCCGGTGAACGCAATGGCATTATCGACGATGAGAATCTTGCGATGATCGCGTTGAAACAGCCGTGCCCATCTGAACCAGGGGAAGATGCGATTGAACACGAGCACTTCCGCGCCGGCATTTTTCAGTTCGGCCACATAACGCCAGTGAAGCGTTGAGCTGCCGATCGCATCGACCATCAGGATCACTTTGCAGCCGCGTTTGGCGGCTTTGGTCAATTCTTCGAGCATGCGCAAGCCGACACCGTCGGGCGCCAGCGTGTACATCTCAAGCCAGACTCGGCGCTTGGCCTTGGCGATGGCGTCCCATTGCGCTTCAAAGCAGTCATCGCCGTTGTGATAGAGCGCAATTGTGTTGCCGGTGCTGCACGCGCCCAGCGCGAGCATGAGGTGCGAGAGTTTTTCCCAGTGACGAAGCAGCCTGCGGCGCTTGGCTTCGTTGGTGGCTGAGCGCAGTCGCGCGATCTGACGGCGAAATTCCCGCGTCAGTTTTTCAGACCGCGCCGACCATCGCTTCCGCACCCGGCTTGCGCTGCCGCTGCTCATGCACGTATGTCCTCAAGCGCCGCCTTCGTCGATCTCTTCATCATTTGCGGACGCCCGAACGAGTTTCACAAACACCACCACGATCGCGATCGTCATCACCACACCCATGCCGATCAGCAGCGCTTCGCTTGCGGTGAAATCGAGCAAACGTCCCTCGTCGGGCGGCTCAAGCGGCCGGCTTGCGGGAGACATCTGCGCAACGGTCTGCTGCAGGAGAATCGTGAACGTCAACAATCGATCAAGCATGTGCAGCGTGCGCTCCTTCCGTTCGTTTCTCCCACATGGTCAGGCCGCTGATCACCGCCTCTACCTGCCGACCCTCAGCATTCACAATCACCGTGTTTTCCGCATTCGCATGTGCGGTGCGGATCATGGCGAAGGCCACGGGCTGGGCGCTGAGCATCGGTGAGATCGTGCTGGAGGTCACCACGCCGATCACGTTGCCGATGGCGGCCGCTTCACCTTCTTTGGTGACCGTAGCCGTCGAATTGTTCGCCATGCCTGTTGAAACACTGCTATCCGAAGCATTTGTCGCGTTGTCGTTCTCATTCTTCTTCATTTCGAACACCTGACCGCCTGCGACGGGAAGCGCATCGGCCTTCATCTTCAGTCCAACGAGCATCTGCTTGGGCTTGCCGAGGTTTTCCATTCGTGCGACGACTTCCTGCCCGAGATAGCACCCCTTGGCGAAATGGACTCGCTGCTTCAGCGCGCCGGTTTCATGCGGGAGATTGGTTGTGCCGAAGTCAATGTTGAAGAGTGGGGTTCCGCCTTCGATTCGCGCGATGTTGTACGCATACCAGCCGACAGGCTTTGCGCCGGCTTCGAGCAGCGTGCGACAGACGTGCTCCACCCGCGAAGTCGGCACGATGAGCTGCAAGCCGACGTCGCCGATTTGATCGATGCGAATCGCGATGATTTTCACGCCTGAGATTGTCAGTTCGATTGCTTCAAGCGACTTGAGTGCAGAAGGAGTGTCGGTTGAACCTCCGGCTCGACTCAGAATCTCAAGCGACTTGGGTCCGTGAAGCGCGAGATGCCAGTAGTCCCTCGATGCATTCTCGATCTTTATGTCCTCGCTGAAAATGAAATCACTCAAAGTCCTGCACGCGCTGTCGGCCTGAGCCAGGTCCACACCGATGATCATGCGCTCGCCGAGTTCCGCAAGTAGAAGGTCCGCTTCAATGCGGCCCTTGCGGTTGAGCCAGAAACTTTCGACCGCCCCCCCTGCTTTGAGGGTTTTCAATTCAGCAGTGAGCATGCGATTGAGAAAGGCCATGCGCTCGGACCCCGTGACCACAAGCGTTCCGCGATGCGCGCAATCCAGAAGCCCGGCACTCCGGCGAAGCGCTGCGTATTCGGTTTCCACGCTTCCGTAGGTGCCCACGAGCTCGCATGCCCACCGTTGCTCGGAATCTTTCGCTGCTGAATCCGCAAATGGCGGCGGCGAATAGGAAATGGTCTCCAGCGAAGAAACCTCAGTCCGCGAACCTTGCGCAGCGCCCGGACGGTGGACGTGCGTGCCATCTGATTGGCCTGCATGTGCAACTGCTGCAACCGCAGGCTGAGGAGCCTGTACAGCGAGTTCCTCGTGCAGTTTGCGAAGCGGCCAGTCGCGCGTCATCATCCCCGATTCTACTCCGCCTCCATGCTCGAGGCTTTTCGTTGTTTCTTGTCCGTATTTTCCATTCATTCAAACACAAGCTCATCACGCCCATGAACATCGACCTGCTTCACAAACTCTGCGAAACGCCCGGCATTCCCGGCCGGGAAGAGCGCGTCCGCGCGTTCATTCAGAAATCAGCCCGCGATCTCTTTGATGACATCCGCACGGATGCATTGGGGTCGCTCATCTGCACGCGCAAGCCGACCGCAAAGGGCTCCGCGCGCAGCAACAAGATGGCCAAGCCGACTCGCGTGATGCTCGCAGCGCACATGGATGAGATCGGGTTTTACATCCGGCATGTTGATGATCAAGGGTTTCTGTGGCTGAATCCTGCGGGTGGATTCGACCCGCGCAATTTGTTCTCCCGGCGCGTGCTGGTGTGTACGGACAACGGCGATTACCAAGGCGTGATGAACCCGGGCGGAAAGCCGATTCATATCTCCACGCCCGAAGACCGCAAGAAGGTGCCGGAACTCAACGAGTTCTTCATCGACCTGGGCATGCGCGCTGAGGATGTGCTGAAGAACGTGAAGATCGGCGATTTTGTGGTGATGCACGAACCGTTCCTGAATCTGCCGACGTGCGTGATTTCCAAAGCGCTGGACAACCGCATCGCGTGCTTCGTGGCGCTTGAAGCGGTGCGCGAACTGCACCGTGCAAAGACAAAGCATTCGTGTGAAGTGGTCGTGGCGTTCACCACGCAAGAGGAAGTCGGCCTGCGCGGCGCGATGACCGCAGCACACAGCGTGAACGCGGACCTGGGCGTGGGCCTGGACGTCACGCTGGCCTGCGACACGCCCGGCGTGCCGGACAATCAGCGGGTCTCCAAACATGGCGACGGCTGCGCGCTGCTGATGCAGGATTCCTCGATGATCGCGGACCACGAACTGGTGCGCGACATGGAAGCCATTGCGAAGCGGCACAAGATCGCGGTGCAGCGGTCGATTCTGCCATTAGGCGGGCAGGATGGCGCAGCGATTCAGCGCAGCCACAGCGGCGTGCGCACGACGGCGTTGTGCGTCGGCACGCGATACATCCACACAGTCACGGAATCAGCGAACAAAAAGGATCTACAGA